>NZ_LIQX01000186.1 GCF_001418475.1 Streptomyces ossamyceticus
CCACCGCCTTCCTGGTGGCGGCGGCCTCGGTCCCGACCCCCGCCCACGCCGAGGACGTCAGCGACTACACGATCACCGTCGACACCACCGCCAAGGGCGCCAGGATCGACGACACGATGTACGGCGTCTTCTTCGAGGACATCAACCGGGCCGCCGACGGTGGCCTGTACGCCGAACTCGTCCAGAACCGGTCCTTCGAGTACTCCACCGCCGACAACCGCGCGTACACCCCCCTCACCTCCTGGACGGTCGACGGCTCGGCCCGGACCGTGAACGACGGCGGCCGGCTCAACGACCGCAACCGCGTCTACCTCTCCCTGGGCGCCGGTTCGACCATCACGAACACGGGCTACAACACCGGCGTCCGCGTCGAGAAGGGCAAGAAGTACGACTTCTCGGTGTGGGCGCGGGCCGAGAGCGGTACGAACCTGACCGTCGCCCTGAAGGACGCCGGCGGCACGCTGGCGAAGGCCCGCCGGGTGACCGTCGCCGCCGGCGGCTGGGCGAAGTACCGCGTCGTCCTGAAGGCGACCCGGACCAGCTCCGACGGCCGCCTCGCCGTCGCCACCTCCGGTGCCGCCGCCCTCGACGAGGTGTCCCTCTTCCCCCGTGACACCTACAAGGGCCGCCGCAACGGTCTGCGCAAGGACCTCGCCCAGAAGATCGCCGCCCTGAAGCCGGGCTTCCTGCGCTTCCCCGGCGGCTGCCTCGTCAACACCGGCTCCATGAAGGACTACAGCGAGGCCTCGAACTGGGAGCGCACCCGCGCCTACCAGTGGAAGGACACGATCGGCCCGGTCGAGCGGCGGGCCACCAACGCCAACTTCTGGGGCTACAACCAGTCCTACGGCCTCGGCTACTACGAGTACTTCCAGTTCGCCGAGGACATCGGCGCGATGCCGCTGCCCGTCGTGCCCGCCCTCGTCACCGGTTGCGGCCAGAACAAGGCCACCGACGACGAGGCCCTGCTCCAGCGGCACATCCAGGACACGCTCGACCTGATCGAGTTCGCCAACGGGCCCGCCACCAGTGAATGGGGCCGGGTGCGGGCCCGGATGGGCCACCCGAAGCCCTTCCACCTCACCCACCTCGGCGTCGGCAACGAGGAGAACCTGCCGAACGAGTTCTTCGCCCGCTTCCAGAAGTTCCGGGCCGCCATCGAGGCGAAGTACCCCGACATCAAGGTCGTGTCGAACTCCGGCCCCGACGACGCGGGCAGCACCTTCGACACCGCGTGGAAGCTGAACCGCGAGGCGAACGTCGACATGGTCGACGAGCACTACTACAACAGCCCCCAGTGGTTCCTCCAGAACAACGACCGCTACGACTCCTACGACCGCAAGGGCCCCAAGGTCTTCCTCGGCGAGTACGCCTCCTGGGGCAATGCCTTCAAGAACGCCCTCGCGGAAGCCGCGTTCATGACCGGCCTGGAACGCAACGCCGACGTCGTCGAACTGGCCTCTTACGCACCGCTCCTCGCCAACGAGGACTACGTGCAGTGGAGCCCCGACATGATCTGGTTCAACAACCACGCGTCCTGGGGTTCGGCCAACTACCAGATGCAGAAGCTGTTCATGAACAACGTCGGGGACCGGGTCGTCCCCTCGACGGCCACCGGAACCCCCGCGGTCAGCGGCCCCATCTCGGGAGCCGTGGGCCTGTCCACCTGGGCCACGACCGCCGCGTACGACGACGTCAAGGTCACGGGCGCCGACGGGGCGACCCTCCTCAGCGACGACTTCAGCGGGGACGCCTCGCGGTGGACCCACACCGGTCGCGGCAGCTGGTCCGTGCAGGACGGGCAGTACGTGCAGACCGATGTGGCCGCCGAGAACACCATGGTCTTTGCCGGTGACCCCTCCTGGCACGACTACGACCTGAAGGTGAAGGCCACGAAGAAGTCCGGCAAGGAGGGCTTCCTCGTCGCCTTCGGCGTCAAGGACACCGGCAACTACTACTGGTGGAACCTCGGCGGCTGGAACAACACGACCAGCGCGGTGGAGCAGGCCGTCGACGGCGGCAAGTCGTCGCTGATCTCCAAGCCGGGGACGATCGAGGCGGGCCGCGCCTACGACATCGAGGTCAAGGTGCGGGGCCGCAAGGTGACCCTGCTTCTCGACGGCCAGGAGTGGGGCAGCTTCACCGACGACAAGCCGGCGGAGCCGTTCCGGCAGGTGGTGACGCGGGACGCCAGGACCGGTGACCTGATCGTCAAGGTCGTCAACGCGCAGCCGGTCGCCGCGCGTACGGCCGTCGACCTCGGGGGTGCGAAGGTGCGGGGGACGGCGCGGGTGACCACGCTCGCGGCGGCACCGGATGCCGTGAACACGGAGACGGCTACGCCGGTCGCGCCGGTGACGTCGACGTTCCGTGGGGTGGCGAGGAAGTTCAGCTACACGTTTCCGGCGAACTCGGTGACGTTCCTTCGGATCAAGAAGCGGTGAGGAAGGGCGGCCGCCGGGTCTGAGATCCGTCCGGCCGCGGGTGCGGGGGGGCTGGTCACGCAGTTCCCCGCGCACCTTTGTCGGGCCTGCGGCCCGATCCAGGAGGCTGCGGTCCGACTTGAGGGGCGCGGATCGTGGGTTACGAGCGGCGGCGGGGCTTTCCTGGCCTGCCGCCGCTCTTCGATGTGCGGGTGCCGCCGGAGCCGGCTCGGGGGTTGCGGGCGGTCGGCTTTCCGGTGGTGGGCTGGCGGCGGGTGCCGGTGCCGGGCTGGCGCTTCGGCTTCGGCTGCTGCTTCTCCTCGGCGGGCTTGGAGCGGCCGCGGGAGCTGTTGACCGTGCGGCCCCGGACGATGCCGATGAAGTCCTCGACCATGTCCGTGGTCGCGTCCTGCGGCCAGGACAGGGCGATCCGGGACTCGGGGGCGTCGGTCAGCGGGCGGTACGTCAGGTCCTTGCGGTGGTGCAGGCGGGCCAGCGACTGCGGGACGACGAGGAGCCCGATCCCGGCCGCCACCAGCTCGATCGCGTCCGCCGTGGTGGCGGGGCGCTCGAACGCCGGCTGCCCCGGCGGGCGCTCCCAGTCGAGGGTGTCGTCGAGGGGATGCAGCACGATCTCGTCCGCCAGATCCTCCGTGGACACCTCGTCGACCGCCGCGACGACATGGTCCTTCGGCACCACGACCACCGTGGCCTCGGTGTAGAGGGGGATCGCGCTGAGGTCCGCCCCGTCCACCGGCAGCCGGACGAACCCGGCGTCCGCCTCGCCGCCCCGCAGCGCGCCCAGCGCCTCGGCGGCGGACACCTGGACGAGGGTGAGGGGAATGTCGGGCAACCGCTCGTTCCAGATCCGCACCCACTTCGTGGGCGTCACTCCCGGAACGTACGCGAGCCGGAACGAGGGCGATGCATCCGAACCTGTCACACGACCAGGCTATCGGGCCTGGCCGTCACTCCCGCTCTCCGGGCGTGGTCAGCGATGGCGCACATGCTCGATACCCTGGACACCATGACGTCGCACCAGACCGCACCCCAGACCATGAAGCCCGCGACCGCGGCGAAGAAGCTGGGCGTGTACCTCGAAGCCACCCCCGCCGAGTTCCGGGAGGGCGTCGTCTCGCGCGCCGAACTGAACGCGCTCCAGGCCGACCCGCCGGCCTGGTTGCAGGAGCTGCGCCGCAACGGCCCGCACCCCCGCCCGGTCGTCGCCGCCAAGCTGGGCGTCTCCATCGCGGGACTGGCCCGCGCCGGTGTCACCGAGGCCCTCACCACGGAGCAGATCGAGGCGCTGAAGGACGAGAGCCCCGAGTGGCTCCAGCGCGAGCGCGCCACCCAGGCCGAGGTCCGCAAGGAAGGCGCCCGCATCAAGAAGCGCAACGCGGAGCGGGCGGCGGAACGCCCCTAGGGACAGCGGACCCCGAGGCGGGCCGCTCTCGCCCCGTGGCGGGCCGCTCTCGCCCCGTAGCGGGTCGCTCTCGGCGGGTCGCTCTCAGGGGGCGCTCTCAGAGCGCGAGCACCGGCCGTACAGTGAAGTCCTCGTAGAGGTCCTCGCCTTCCTCCCCGTACACGAACTCGGCCATCGACGGGTTGACGTTCGCCGTGGCCAGGGGCAGCCAGCCGAGCAGATGGCCGTAGCCGCCGCACACGGACTCGCCGCCGTCGCCGCCGCGCACCACCGAGGGGTCGCTCGTCAGTTCTGTCGTGTACGTGTCGTACGCGATGCGCAGGCCGAAGGCGTTCGGTTCGTGCTGGGGGCCTGTGGGGTGGCTGTAGGGGACCCGGTCGAGGGGGCAGTCGTCGCCCCAGTGGAACAGGGTGCCGGCGCCCGCCCCGCAGGCGTGCTCCCACTCGTCCGAGGTGGGCATGCGCAGACCACGTGCCGCCAGGACGGCCGGCGTCCCGGCGGCCGGCTCCGTCAGATGCTCGCCCTCCACCGCCATGAGCACGGCGTCCAGCACCGCCTCACGGCGCGGGCTGAGCACCTGTGCGAGGTGTTCGCGAAGGTCGTTGTCGTACCCGTATCCCTCGGCCACGCTCCGGGCGTAGTCCGCCGACTGCTCGGGCGTCGGCCGCCAGGCCGCGGCGTCGAAGCCCAGCGTGACCCGGCCGCCCGGTATCAGGGCGAACCGCTGCCCGTCCCGCTCGATCAGCACACGGTGCAGCGGAGCACCGAGGTGCTCGACGGTGTCGACATGGACCACCCGTCCTCCCACCTGGGCGGCGGCGTCCTGGGCGACCTGCCGCGCGATGGCCGGCGCGAAGGAGCGCCATGTGTCGAGAGTGAGACCGGCGAGAGACATGCGACGCAGTGTGACATGGGGGTCTGACAGTGCCCCGGCGGACGGACGGCTGCGGCCGTGATCGGTCGGTCGAAAAGTCGTTCGGCAGCGGCCTTGCTCGGTGACAGGATGACCGCCGGGACACGGATGGACACGTGTCCCGAGGTCACGAGGTCACGAGGTCACGGGGTTGTGGGGGCGCGGGTGGCGGGTTTCGCGGTGGAGGCGTTGGACGATGTGCCGTGGGAGCGGCTGGAGCCGGTGCTCGCACAGCGTCCCAGGACGGGGACGCGGGCGGCCCTGCGGAGGCTCGCGCTGAAGGGCGAGGCGGCGACCGAGGAGGACTGCCACCCGCTGTACGACTGCCTCGTGCTCGGCACCGGACGCCTGCCCTCCGTCAGTACCGCCGCGCTGCCGTTCGTCGCCGCCCTCGCCGACGATCCGGCCTGCGGCGCGCGGCGCGAACTCGTGGGGATTCTGGTGAGCTTCGCCAGGTTGGCGGCCGAAGCCGAGCCGGGCCAGGTGGACGAGGCGTGGCACGAGGCATGGCGGCTCCAGCGGCCGGTGTTCCTGGGGCTGCTGGCGGACCCGGACCCCGACGTGCGCAGGGAGGCCCTGCCTCTCGCCGGGGACGTCGGCCCGCTGCTGGACCGCTGGCGGGTCGAGACGGACCCGACGGTGCGGCCCGCCGTCCTGCTGGAACTGGGGACGGCCGCAGGCGCCGCCGGCCCGGAGGCGACGGACCGGGCACGGGCGGCGGTGACCGAGGTGCTGCGGACGGACGACCCCGTTCTGCGGGTCGCGGCCGTGCACGCCTGGGCCGTGTTCGATCCCGAGGCACCGGAGCGGGAACGGAACCTGCTGACGGAGATCCTCACCGACCCGGCGGTGCGACCGCTGTTCGAGGCGGAGTGGTACGTCCCCGACGTCGAGACGGCCTTCACCCGCGAGGACGTCGTCTCCTGGACGGTCGGCCTGTTCGCCTCCGTGCCCCCGACGATGCTCGACTTCGTTCTCGACCTCGTCGAGGCGGCCCGCCGCAACGGCGACGCCCCGCTGTGCCGTGTCGCGCTCGACGAGGCGTGGCGGCTGCTGGTCCTCCGGCCGTCCGTGGCCGAGCGGCTGCTGCCGCACGCCGGCGCGCTGCTCGCCGACCGGGACGACGGCGTCCGCTACCGGGCCGCCCACCTCCTCGCGGCACTGGGCCCCCGCGCGGCCCCCTACGCCGACCAACTCGCCGCCCTCCTCGACGACCAGGGCGAGGACCAGCACGACTTCCTGGAGGGCACCGTCGGCGACCACGCCCGCTGGGCGCTGACCCGCATCGGCGACCCGCGCGCCCTGCCGGGCCTGATCGCCCGGCTGTACGCGCCCTACGAGGGGCAGTACTCGCGGGCCTACTGCTCGGGCGACCCCCGCCTGCCGGAGGTCGAGGACGTCCTGACCCCGCTGACGGCGCACGCTCGGACCCTGGTGCCGGACATCCGCGCCCTGCTCCGGAAGGACGGCAAGGGCGGCGGGCTGACCTGCTGCCTGCTCGGTGTCCTCGCCGCGTGGGGTGAGGCGTCCGCGCCCGCCCTGCCGGAGGTGGTGGCTCTGCTGGACGACGCCCGGTACTCGCTGACCGCGATCGACGCGCTGGTGGCGATGGGGCCGGCCGCGGCGTCCGCCGCACCCGAGGTGCGCCGTGCCACCGTCCTCGACCACCCGGCCAACCATCAGAAGGTAGCGTGGGCCGCCTCGGTCCTCGATGGTGACAGCGCGTCGGCGCTGCGGCTCGTGGGCGAGGCCGTGCTGACGGAGGAGGAGCCCTTCTACGGTCCCGTCCACCTCATCGGTCGCTTCGGCCCGGCCGCCGCGCCCTACGCCGACCGGGTACGACAGCTCATGGAGCGCGGCGACGGCTGGCTGCGTCTGCGGTCCGCGATCGCGCTCGCGTCGATCACCGGCGAGGCGGAACCGAGCCTGTCCGTCCTGGAGGAGTATCTGCGGCCCATGGCCGACGGCGACGACTCCTACGGCTACTTCGTCGACGCGCTGCGCGCCCTCGTCGGCATCGGCACGGTCACCGCCGGGACCCGTGCGGTGCTGCGCCGGGCGCGGGACGCCGACCGGCGGCTGGCGCCCCACGGGGACTACCGGACGATCCTGTTCGACGAGGAGATGAGGGCCCTGATCGACGCTGTCCTCGACCTGCCATGACGTGGGGACGGTCGGGGCTCGCGTTCAGGACGCCGCTTCGCTCCAGCGGGTCAGCGTGCCGTTCGCGTCGTCGTAGGTGAGCCAGGTTCCGTCCCCGAGCGGGCGCACATGGCTGTCGACGTGGCCGGTGGGATATGTGATCGCTCCGTGTATCTCCAGGGTGTGCGCGTCGAGCAGCCAGTGGCGTCCCTCCGCCGGGTCGTCGGCGGTGTCGATCGTCGAGGCGATGACCGTGTCGGCGTCAACGAAGCCGCCGCCGTGGTCCCAGCAGAGCGGCTCGTCCTCGTCGTCGAGGTCTTCGCCGTCCTCGCTGTCTTCGTCGTTTTCGTTGTCCTCGTCGTCGAGGTCCGTCTCGTCATGGGTCTCCGGCCCGGCCTCCGCCGCTTCGCGCTCGGCGAGCACCGTGCCGTCGAGGGTGTGCAGCCTCAGGTCCGTGCCGTAGTGCTCGGCGGTCAGGAAGCCGGGGTGCGCCGGGTGGACGTCCGTCAGGTCGCGGTCCAGGGTCTCGTTCAGGTCCCAGGCGGTCAGCTCCTCGCCGTCCCAGCGGGCCCAGTGCAGCAGGAGGCCGTCCTGGCCCATGCCGATGCTCAGCCCCATGTGGACGCCGTCGGGGTGGGAGACGTGGTGGGAGCCGGAGGCCGCGCTGGCCAGCGGCAGCCGGGCCAGCTCATGCCCGTCCCGCGCGTCCAGGACGGCCCAGTACTCCTGCCCGCCGTGCTCTTCCGGCGCCACGACATGTGCCCAGACGAGCCGGCCGTCGTCGGATATGCGGCAGGACCCGTGCTCCAGTCCGTCGCACACCTCCTGCTCGTCCCCGGTGTGCGGGTGCCCGAGGAGCGGGCCCCAACAGCCGTGCCGGTACTCCCACAGCGTTGCTCCGTCGGGGGCCATGGCCCGCACCGCCCGCTGGCCCGAGAACACGGCGAACGACGCGTCGGCGCTCACCGAGTGGACACCCCCGCGCCAACCGGGCCAGGGCAGCGGGAAGACGGCGGTCGGCGCGCGCTCGCCGGCGAACAGCCCGGCCAGGTCGTGGACCTCCAGCGTGCGCCCGTTCCTCAAGAGGGCGCGATGCGGGCGGTCGGTACGGCTGTCGAGGGCGAAGCCGTTGACCAGTGATCTTCCGTTCGGCAACTGCACCGAGTCGCGCAGGCGGGCTGTGATCGACATGGCCCGAAGGTACGGCACCCCACTGACATCGGTGCCGGCCCTCAGCACTCCGCCTGCGCGGACACCGCGCGGAAGCGGGCCAGCAGGGCCCGGGCCGGCGGGGCCGCCGGGTCGAAGAACTGCTTGGCCAACGGGGGCGGCACGGCCGGTCCGTGCATCCGGACCTCCTGGCACGTGAAGCAGAACGCGGCTTCGAACAGCGCCGTGTCGAGGGCGTCCCCGTAGGCCCGGACGCTCCACCCGGGCGAGAACCCGCACCGGTGCTGTTCGCCGCCCGACAGCTCCTCGATCAGGGCCAGGGTGTCGGCGACCTCGCCCCCGACCCAGTGCGCGACCACACGGCCGGGATAGGCGTCGTTCCTCCTCGCCGGAAGCGCGGAGATCCTGACGACCTCGATCAGGGCGGTGGCGGCGACGGCCTCGGCGGGGAGCTCCATGCGCGCAGTCTGCCGTGCCCGGCCCCCATCCGACGCGTGTGATCGAGAATGCGCACCACGGACCGCGGTGATCCGGGCGGTGCAGTATGGAGCGTGACGGGTGCGGTCCCTGGCGGTGACGGCACCAGACGATCCTTCACCCACCATGGTCGGGACCGATCGAGTCGTCGGTTGATTTCTTCCAGGTCAGAGGGCGCGTATGGACATTCGGCAGCTGGAGTACTTCCTCGCGATCGTTGACCGTGGGGGGTTCAACCGTGCGGCGTCGGCCCTGTACGTGTCCCAGCCGTCGCTGTCGCAGGCCGTGCGCGCGCTGGAACGTGATCTCGGCTCCGAGCTGTTCCATCGCATCGGGCGCAGGGCCGTGCTGACGGAGGCGGGAAGGGCCCTGATCGAGCCGGCTCGGGAGGCCGTGCGGAGTCTGGAGACGGCACGGGCGAGTGTCGCGGCGGTGCACGAGCTGCGTGAGGGGCGCCTGGACGTGGCGTCGATGCCGTCGCAGGCGGTGGAGCCGCTGACGAGCCTGGTGAGTGCCTTCTGCCGCCGTTATCCCGGTGTTTCCGTGGCGATCAACGCGGCGTTCACGTCGCGGGATGTGATCGACATGGTGCGCACGGGTGCGGTGGAGTTGGGGCTTCTGGCGTCCACCGGTCCTGTTTCCGACAAGGAGGTCGTCTCCCATGCGCTGGGGCGGCAGCGTTTTGTGCTGGTGGTGCCGGCCGACGGACCGTTCGCCGGCCGGACGGCGGTGGAGTACGAGGAACTCGGCGGACAGCGGCTGATCGTCGGGCAGCCGGGTACCGGGATGCGTGCCTACGTCGACGCGCTGCGGGAGCGGGGCATCGAGTTCACCGTGGCCGTCGAGACCGAGCACCGGGTGTCGCTGATGCCCCTGGTCCTGGCCGGGGTGGGGCTGGCGGTGGTCACGGACTCCTGGCGGGACCTCGCCGGGCGGCTGGGCGCCCGCGTCCTGGACATCGAGCCGGAGAACACCTTGGACATCGCCCTCGTCGCCCGCCGCGGCATCCTGTCGCCCGCGGCCGCCGCGTTCGTCACGGCCGCGACGGCGGACGCCGCGCTCGTCACGGCCGCGGCCTCGGAGGCCCGCAGCTGATAGGCGCCGCTTATAAGGGAAATCCGCTTTGCGTCTTGGACGCCCCAGGGACCGCCCTGCTGCAATCGTCGGCATGACAACGAACCACCGCATCGCCCTGATCCCGGGCGACGGCATCGGCACCGAGGTACTGCCCCCGGCACAGCAGGTGCTCGATGTCGTCGGCCGCCGCCACGGCTTCAGCCTGTCCTACACGTCGTACGACTGGTCCTGCGAGCGGTACCTGAGGGAGGGCGCCATGATGCCCGCCGACGGGATCGACCAGCTGCGTGACAAGGACGCGATCCTGCTGGGCGCGGTGGGATACCCGGGGGTGCCCGACCATGTCTCCCTGTGGGGGCTGCTCATCCCGATCCGGCGCGGCTTCCGCCAGTACGTCAACCTCCGGCCCATCCGTGTCTTCGAAGGCATCGACAGTCCGGTGCGCGGCGCACGGCCGGGCGAGGTCGATGTCGTCGTCGTGCGCGAGAACACGGAGGGCGAGTACAGCGAGGTCGGCGGCCGACTCCACCGGGGCTTCCCGGAAGAGATCGCCGTGCAGGAGGCCATGTTCACCCGGGCCGGCGTCTCACGCGTGCTGGACTACGCCTTCACGCTCGCCTCCCAGCGCGGCGGCCGCTTGACCTCCGCGACGAAGTCGAACGGCATCGTGCACACCATGCCGTTCTGGGACCAGCTCGTCACCGAGCGGGCCGCCTCGTTCCCGGAGGTCGCCTGGGACCAGGAGCACATCGACGCGCTCGCTGCCAAGTTCGTCCTGGAGCCGGCCCGTTTCGACGTCGTCGTCGCCTCCAACCTCTTCGGCGACATCCTCAGCGACCTCGCGGCCGCCGTCGCCGGATCCATCGGCATCGCCCCGGCGGCCAACCTCAACCCCGAGCGGGACTTCCCCTCGATGTTCGAGCCGGTGCACGGCTCCGCGCCCGACATCGCGGGCAAGGGCATCGCCAACCCGCTGGGCGCGATCTGGTCCGCGGCCATGATGCTCGACCACCTCGGCCATCCCGACGCGGCCAGGGACATCACGGACGCCATCGCGTCGGTCCTGGCCAAGACCGATGTCCGTACCCGTGACCTGGGCGGAACCGCGACCACCGCCGAGTTCACCGACCGGCTGATCGAACTCCTCTGAGCCGCCTCCCTCCGCCTCAGATGACACAAAACGTGGGTTGAACTGCGGGTTTCCCGGGCTGATAGTGAACGCCTCTGCCCGCGGGACAGAACCGGAAGAAAGGAGCGACCTCATGAGCATCCCGAAGCGAGTCGCCGTGATCGGCGCCGGCAGCATGGGCAGCCAGGCCATGTGGCGGCTGGCCGCCCGCGGAGCCGAGGTCATCGGCTACGACCGGTACGCGCCGGGCCACGACCGCGGCGCGGCCGGGGGCGAGAGCCGCATCTTCCGAGCCGCCCACCTCGGCGAACCCGGCTACATTCCGCTGCTGCGGCTCGCGGACGACCTGTGGGAGCAGCTCCAGACGGAGACGGGCCAGCGGCTGCGACGCCGCAGCGGAAGCCTCGTGATGGGAGAGGCCGACTCACCGGCCATGCGCCTCCTCCTGTCCACCAGCGCGGTCCATGGCCTGGATCACGAAGTACTGGACCGGGACGCCCTGGCCCGCCGCTACCCGCAGCATCGTCTCCCGGACGGGCACACCGCCGTACTCGACAGGTTGGGCGCCGTCATCAGGCCCGAGGCGTCCATCCAGGCGGCCGCCACCCGCGCCGAACAGTTGGGCGCCCGGCTGCACCGCTACACCCCGGTGCGGGAGGTCGTCCCCGCGGCCGGTGGCGGGGTGAACGTCGTCACCGACCGGGGCACGGACCACGTGGACGCGGCCGTGGTGAGTGTGGGTCCCTGGGTCAACACACTGCTCGCGGACCTGCCTCAGTCCGTCGACGTCCGCCGGGTGGTCTGCTCCTGGCACCTGCCCACCCGCCACGACTGGTTCGCGGGCGGGGCGCCCTCCTTCGTGCGCAGCACCCCCCACGACTGCTTCGGGATCCCGTCGCCCGACGGCGTCTCCGTCAAGCTCGGTCTCTCCTACGCACGCCATCTGCCGGTCCCCGAACCGGAACGGCTCGACCGCACGGTCCGCCCCGAGGAACTCGGCACCTTCCACGAGCTCATCCGTGAACTGATGCCCGACCTGAACCCCGACCCCATCAGGATGTCGGCCTACATGGAGGGCTACACCAAGTCCGGGAACCCGCTCGTCGGCCACCTCCCCGGCGAGGACGACATCATCGTCATGGCCGGCTTCTCCGGCAGCGGCTTCAAGCTCTCGCCCGCGATGGGCCAGATCGCCGCCGACCTGGCGCTCGACGGCACGACCGAGCACCCCGTCGACTTCCTCGCTCCGGCTGGAGTCGGCGCCACCTGACCCAGGGCGAGCGTCGACGACCCCACACCGCCGCCCCTGCAC
>NZ_LIQX01000187.1 GCF_001418475.1 Streptomyces ossamyceticus
GGACGAACGTCACCCCGCACCGCGGCGCGACACATGGAAACAAGCGGGCCCGGTGACGTCGTACCACGTCACCGGGCCCGCTCAGGTGTACCGGGGAGTTACGCGGCCTCGCCGCCGAAGCGCTCCTTGTACGCCTCCAGGTCGTCCTCCGTCAGCTTCGCGAAGAGGACGGGCGGGACGGTGAACGGGGTGCCGGCCGGGACGGCGTCCAGGGAGCGGGCCTGCTCGGCGGTGACCCAGGTGGCGGTGTCGTTCTCCAGGGCGAAGGCGCCGCGCATCGTGGCCGCGGAGGTCGGGATGAAGGGCTCGGAGACCACCGCGTAGAGGTGGATGAGGTTCATCGCGGTGCGCAGGGTGAGGGCCGCGGCCTCCTGGTCGGTCTTGATCTCCAGCCAGGGGGCCTTCTCCTCCAGGTAGGAGTTGCCCGCCGACCACAGCGCGCGCAGCGCCGCCGCCGCCTTGCGGAACTGGAGGGCCTCCATGTGCTCCTCGTACTCCGCGAGGAGCCGCGCGATCTCCTCGCCCAGCTTCGCCTCGGCCTCACCGGCCGCCGCGCCCGCCGGGACGTCGTCGCCGAAGCGCTTGCGGGAGAAGGACAGCACGCGGTTGACGAAGTTGCCGAGGGTGTCGGCGAGGTCCTTGTTGACCGTGGCGGTGAAGTGCTCCCACGTGAACGATGAGTCGTCCGACTCGGGCGCGTTGGCGATCAGGAAGTAGCGCCAGTAGTCCGCCGGGAGGACTTCCAGGGCCTGGTCGGTGAAGACGCCCCGCTTCTGCGACGTCGAGAACTTCCCGCCGTAGTACGTCAGCCAGTTGAACGCCTTGACTACGTCGACCTTCTTCCACGGCTCGCGGACGCCCAGCTCGGTGGCCGGGAACATCACGGTGTGGAAGGGGACGTTGTCCTTCGCCATGAACTCCGTGTAGCGGACGTCGGTGTCGACGTCGAACCACCAGGACTTCCAGTCGCGGTTCTCCGGGTCCTGGTCCGACCACTCCTTCGTCGCGCCGATGTACTCGATCGGCGCGTCGAACCACACGTAGAAGACCTTGCCCTCGGCGGCCAGCTCCGGCCAGGTGTCCGCGGGGACCGGGACGCCCCAGTCCAGGTCGCGGGTGATCGCCCGGTCGTGCAGGCCCTCGGTCAGCCACTTGCGGGCGATGGACGACGCCAGCTGCGGCCACTGGTGCTCGTGCGCCGTGACCCACGCCTCGACCTCGTGCTGCAGCTTCGACTGCAGGAGGAACAGGTGCTTGGTCTCGCGGACCTCCAGGTCCGTGGAGCCGGAGATGGCCGAGCGCGGCTCGATCAGGTCGGTCGGGTCCAGGACGCGGGTGCAGTTCTCGCACTGGTCGCCGCGGGCCTTGTCGTAGCCGCAGTGCGGGCAGGTGCCCTCGACATAGCGGTCCGGGAGGAAACGGCCGTCGGTCGGCGAGTACACCTGGCGGATCGCCCGCTCCTCGATGAACCCGTTCTCCTTGAGCTTGCGCGCGAAGTGCTGCGTGATCTCCACGTTCTGCTCGGACGAGCTGCGGCCGAAGTAGTCGAACGCGAGGGCGAAGCCGTCGTAGACGGCCTTCTGCGCGTCGTGCGCCTGCGCGCAGAACTCGTCGACGGGGAGGCCCAGCTCCTTCGCCGCCAGCTCCGCCGGGGTGCCGTGCTCGTCCGTCGCACAGATGTACAGGACGTCGTGGCCACGCTGGCGGAGGTACCGGGAGTACACGTCCGCCGGGAGCATGGACCCCACCATGTTGCCCAGGTGCTTGATCCCGTTGATGTACGGAAGGGCGCTGGTGATGAGGTGTCGAGCCATCGGGGGATGCTCCCAGGTCGGTCGATTTCGGTAAGGCGTGAGTCTTGAAATCCTAGCCGACATGGGGGTGCCGCCCGCCTCCCGTTTTGCGGGGTGGGAAGCGGACGGCACGGACGTCCCGGTGAGGGGCGTGGTGGAGCGTTGCGGGCGGTTACGGGCGCCAGGCGGCCAGGATGCCCTCGTAGACCTCGGCGTCGGTCAGCTCGCGCGGGGTCTCGCCGGCCAGGAAGTGCGAGGCGTTGCCCGTCTTGAGCTTGCGGAGGTAGTCGAACGCCTTGTTCTCCGGGTCACCGAAGGCGACGAAGGCGAAGTGCACGCCGGGGTGGTTCTTCGCGGCGTCCGTGAGCGCCTGGGTGGCGGGGGTCTTCGCGTCCGGGGCGCCGTC
>NZ_LIQX01000188.1 GCF_001418475.1 Streptomyces ossamyceticus
GCGCGGGCACCGGCCCCGCCGCCCCCCCCTGCCTCAGCGGAGCCGGTCCAGCAGGCGCACGCGCTCGGAGGGCGCGGGGCAGCCGCCGCGACGGCACCGGCCCCTGCCGTGCCCGCGTCGCGCCGTGTGCCGTGCCCGCGTCGTCCCGCCACGCCCGCATCGGCCCGCCACGCCCGCGTCGCGCTCCGTCGCGCCCGCGTGGCCCCGGCGCAGGCCCGGCAGGGGCCGGTGCGGGTCGGTCAGGGCGCCCGGGACGGCTCGGCAGGGAGCCTGAGCGGGCTCGTCAGGGGGGCCGTGCTGGTCCGGCTGAGCTGTGCGGTCTCATTCACCGGCCCGAATCCGTCCGGCATGTGGGATCACATTCCGGGACCCGGACCGGGAATCGATACGATGAGCCCATGGTTCTTGACGACGTGAGCGAGAAGACGCCGGGCGCACTGCTCGTGGCGCGGCTGCACGTCGACCTGTGCAGGCTTGCCAGCGCCATCTGTTGACGCCGACCCCTGCCGCCGTACGGCCGTGAGCCGCGGCGCCCTCACCCGTGTGACCCCGCACTCCGCGCTGCCGCGCGCCCACTCGACCTGACTACTCCCGACAGGAGCCGCACCCCATGGCCATCGAGGTCCGCATCCCCACCATCCTCCGCCAGTACACCGACGGTCAGAAGGCGGTGGAGGGAGCCGGCACCACCCTCGCCGACCTGTTCGCCGACCTCGAGACCCGCCACACGGGCATCCAGGCCCGCATCGTGGACGGCGGCGAGCTGCGCCGCTTCGTCAACGTCTACCTCAATGACGAGGACGTGCGCTTCCTGGAGGGCATCAACACCAAGCTCTCCGACGGTGACAACGTGACGATCCTGCCGGCCGTGGCCGGCGGCATGGCCTGAGGCCCGCTGACCACCCATGCGCTACGACTCCCCGCTGGCCGCGGTGGGCAACACCCCTCTGGTGCGCCTGCCGCGGCTCTCGCCGTCCGAGGACGTCCGGATCTGGGCCAAGCTGGAGGACCGCAACCCCACCGGCTCGGTCAAGGACCGCCCCGCCCTGCACATGATCGAACAGGCGGAGAAGGACGGCCGTCTGACCCCGGGCTGCACGATCCTGGAGCCCACCTCGGGCAACACCGGCATCTCCCTGGCCATGGCGGCCAAGCTCAAGGGCTACCGCATCGTCTGCGTCATGCCCGAGAACACCTCCCAGGAGCGGCGTGACCTGCTCGCCATGTGGGGCGCGGAGATCATCTCCTCCCCGGCGGCGGGCGGCTCCAACACGGCCGTACGCGTCGCCAAGGAGCTCTCCGCCGAGCACCCCGACTGGGTGATGCTCTACCAGTACGGCAACCCCGACAACGCGGGCGCGCACTACGCCACGACGGGTCCGGAGATTCTCGCCGACCTCCCCTCCATCACCCACTTCGTCGCGGGCCTCGGCACCACGGGCACGCTGATGGGCGTGGGCCGCTACCTGCGTGAGCACAAGCCGGACGTCAAGATCGTCGCCGCCGAGCCGCGCTACGACGACCTCGTCTACGGCCTGCGCAACCTCGACGAGGGGTTCGTACCGGAGCTGTACGACGCGTCCGTCCTCACCACCCGGTTCTCCGTCGGCTCCGCCGACGCGGTGACCCGCACGCGCGAGCTGCTCCAGCAGGAGGGCATCTTCGCCGGCGTTTCCACGGGAGCGGCGCTGCACGCGGCGATCGGGGTCGGCCGGAAGGCGGTGAAGGCGGGCGAGACCGCCGACATCGTGTTCGTGGTGGCAGACGGTGGGTGGAAGTACCTGTCGACGGGCGTCTACACGGCGGCGACGACGGAGGAGGCCATCGAGACGTTGCAGGGGCAGCTCTGGGCGTAGGCCGGGCGCCCAGCAGCTCGGGGGTGCGCTGTTCGTTCGGCGGGTGCGGGTGGCGTGTGGTTTCTCGCGCCCACGCGGCGGAGCCGCATATGTCACCGCCCCGCGCCCCTGGAGAAGCGACGGGGGCTGCGCCCCGTGCCTTTCAACGGCCACCATCCCGCTGGAGGCCGGGCCACAGGCCCATGCCTTCAGCGGCGCGGGGAACTGCGCGAGAAACCACAAGCCACCCGCACCCGCCGAAACAAACCGCGCACCCTCGAGCCATAAGGCGCTGTCGGCGCCCCCCGATACGCTCCCCTACATGGCTCTCAACACATCCGCCGACGCCCCCTTGCCCGTCGGTGAGGTCTCCCGGCTCATCGGCGGCTGGATCGACCGGCTCGGCACGGTGTGGGTCGAGGGGCAGATCACGCAGCTGTCGCGGCGCCCCGGCGCCGGCGTCGTCTTCCTCACGCTGCGGGACCCGTCGCACGACATCTCCGTCAGCGTCACCTGCTACCGACAGGTGTTCGACGCGATCGCGGACGTCGTCAGCGAGGGCGCCCGGGTCGTCGTGCACGCGAAGCCCGAGTGGTACGCGCCGCGCGGTCAGCTGTCCCTGCGGGCCACCGAGATAAAGCCGGTCGGCGTGGGTGAACTGCTCGCCCGGCTGGAGCAGTTGAAGAAGTCGCTGGCGGCTGAGGGGTTGTTCGCGCCGGAGCGGAAGAAGGCGCTGCCGTTCCTGCCGCAGCTGATCGGGCTGGTGTGCGGCCGGGCCTCCGCGGCCGAGCGGGACGTGCTGGAGAACGCCCGGCACCGCTGGCCCGCCGTCCGCTTCGAGGTGCGCAACGTCGCCGTGCAGGGCGTGCACGCCGTGCCGCAGGTGGTGCAGGCGGTGAAGGAGCTGGACGCGATGGAGAGCGTGGACGTCATCGTCGTGGCCCGCGGCGGCGGCAGCGTGGAGGACCTGCTGCCGTTCTCCGACGAGCAGCTCGTCCGGGCCGTCGCGTCCTGCCGTACGCCGGTGGTGTCGGCGATCGGGCACGAGCCGGACACCCCGCTGCTGGACTACGTCGCGGACCTGCGGGCGTCAACGCCGACCGACGCGGCCAAGAAGGTCGTCCCGGACGTCGGCGAGGAGTACGAGCGGGTGCGGTGGCTGCGGGACCGGGCGCGGCGCTGCGTGGAGGCGCTCGTGGAGCGGGAGGAGCGGGGGCTCGCGCACGCCCTGGCGCGCCCCTCGATAGAGGATCCGCACCGCATGATCGACGAGCGCGCCGACCAGGTGGCCTCCCTGCTCGACCGGGGGCGCCGCTGCCTCGGTCACCATCTGGACCGGGCGGTCTCGGAGCTGACGCACACGCACGCGCGCGTGGTGGCCCTCTCCCCCGCCGCGACCCTGAAGCGGGGATACGCGGTGCTGCAGAAGGCGGACGGGCACGTGGTGCGCGCGCCCGGGGAGGTCACGGCCGAGGAGCCGTTGCGGGCGCGGGTCGCGGAGGGCGAGTTCACCGTCCGGGTCGAGGGCACTGTCGGAGGGGACGCATAAGGTGGGCCGCATGACCAGCAACGTGAGCGAGGCCGAGGAGACGACCGTGACGGGCGGGGCGGCCGAAGCGTCCGAGGCCGACCGGGCCCTCGGCTACGAGCAGGCGCGTGACGAGCTGATCGAGGTCGTCCGGCGGCTGGAGGCGGGCGGTACGACGCTGGAGGAGTCCCTCGCGCTGTGGGAGCGCGGCGAGGAGCTGGCCAAGGTGTGCCGCCGCTGGCTGGACGGCGCCCGGGCCCGGCTGGACGCGGCTCTGGCGGAGGACGAGGAGACGGACGCCTCCGGCGACGGCCGGGGCTGACCCGCCCCGCCCTCACTGGTCCGACACCGGCTCCCCTTTCCGGGTCCGACACCGGCCCCCTTCCGGATCCGACACCGGCCCCTTTCCGGTACGGCACCAGCCCCCTTCCGGTACGGCGCCAGCCCCCTTCCGGTACGGCGCCGGCTCGCCCCTCCGAGTGGGGCACCGGCACCCCCGTCCCGATACGGCGAAGATCCCGGGTTCCTGTGAAGCGGATCACCCCAGGGCACTTTTGGTTGAACCTTGAACTTCCATTGCGTACCTTCGATGTCGTCAGCGCACGTCTTTACGAAGGTTGTTCCATGTCTCTCGTTCTCGACCCCACCGCCCAGGACCTGCTGTTCCGCGAAGCGCACACCGCGAACGCGTTCACCGACGAGCCGGTCGCCGAGGAGCAGGTGCAGGCGATCTACGACCTGGTCAAGTACGGCCCCACCGCCTTCAACCAGACCCCGCTGCGTATCGTCCTGGTTCGCTCCGCCGAGGCCCGCGAGCGTCTGGTGACGCACATGGCCGAGGGCAACCAGGCCAAGACCGCCACCGCCCCGCTGGTCGCGATCCTCGCCGCGGACAACGAGTTCCACGAGGAGCTGCCGACCCTGTTCCCGGCGTTCCCGCAGGCCAAGGACCTCTTCTTCGCCGAGCGTCCGGCCCGTGAGGCCGCCGCCGGACTGAACGCCGCCCTCCAGGCCGCGTACTTCATCATCGGCGTCCGTGCCGCGGGGCTCGCCGCCGGCCCGATGACCGGCTTCGACGCCGCCGGCGTCCAGAAGGAGTTCCTGGACGACGACCACACCCCGCTGATGGTCGTCAACATCGGCAAGCCGGGCGAGGGCGCCTCCTACCCGCGCTCCCCGCGCCTCGCCTACGACGACGTCATCACGACCGTCTGACACTCGGCACCACACGGAAAGGGCCCCCGGAATTCGCCCGACTGCCGGGGGCCCTTTCCGCGTCCCTGTCCGGGGGCGCGTTACTCCGCACCGTCCGAGGGCACGTCACTCCGCGCTCTCCGGAAGCACGTCACTCCGTGCTCAGTGCCTTCGCCATCTTCGTCAGCTCCTCGAACGACGCGCTGCCCGCGACCACGGTGGTCGCGTCCTCGCCCCGCAGGACGAGGGCGTCGTAGCGGTCGCCCTCGTAGCGGGTCCAGGTCTCGCCGCCGATCTCCTGCGTGGTGCCGGTCTTCTTCGCGTCCTGGGTGGCGTCCGGGATGAACCGGGACGGCTTCCCCGCGGACTGCTCGACGGCGACGTACTGGCCGTCGGGGGCGTGGAACCCGAGGTGCCAGTGGTCGGAGTCGGCGCCGCTGAAGCGGACGGAGGTCGCCTTCCAGCTGTCGGGCAGGCCGACGGGAGCGGCCACCGGGTAGGAGGCGGCGCGGCGTGCCGTGAGCAGCTCGACGCGGTAGTCGACGCGCTTGAGCTCCTGCTCGGTCTCGTCGTGCGGGATGAAGAGATAGATGACCAAGGCCGCGAGCACGATGAGCCCCAGGGAGAGGACCATGTCGCGAACGGTCTGCTTGCCTTTCGTACCTGCCACGCCCTCATCGTCGCAGGTGCACCGGTCTGCTCATCCGTGGGGTCCCCTGCTCAATTTGTCAGCCTGACGATAGAGTCGGGCCGAACCCTCATCCGGCCGTCGTCGTATCAGAAAGGTGCGCTCCGATGACCGAGAATCATCATCTTCCGTCCGAACTCGAAGTCCCCTCCGAGGCCCCCGACCGCAACCTCGCCCTGGAACTCGTACGGGTGACCGAGGCAGCCGCGATGGCCGCGGGCCGCTGGGTCGGCCGCGGGGACAAGAACGGCGCCGACGGCGCCGCCGTGCGCGCCATGCGGACCCTCGTCTCCACCGTCTCGATGAACGGCGTCGTCGTCATCGGGGAGGGCGAGAAGGACGAGGCCCCGATGCTCTTCAACGGGGAGCGCGTCGGTGACGGGACCGGCCCGGAGTGCGACATCGCCGTGGACCCGATCGACGGCACCACGCTGACGGCCAAGGGCATGACCAACGCGATCGCCGTGCTCGCGGCGGCCGACCGGGGCACGATGTTCGACCCGTCGGCCGTCTTCTACATGGACAAGCTCGTCACCGGCCCCGAGGCCGCCGACTTCGTCGACATCGACGCGCCGATCTCGGTGAACATCCGCCGGGTGGCCAAGGCGAAGCGGTCCACGCCCGAGGACGTCACCGTCGTCATCCTCGACCGGCCGCGGCACGAGGGCATCATCAACGAGATCCGGGAGACCGGGGCGCGCATCAAGCTGATCTCGGACGGTGATGTCGCGGGCTCGATCCTGGCGCTGCGGGAGGGCACCGGGGTCGACATGCTGCTCGGCATCGGCGGTACGCCCGAGGGCATCATCTCGGCCTGCGCGGTGAAGTGCCTCGGCGGCACGATCCAGGGCAAGTTGTGGCCGAAGGACGACGAGGAGCGCCAGCGCGCGATCGACGCGGGGCACGACCTCGACCGGGTGCTGACCACGGACGACCTGGTCTCCGGGGAGAACGTGTTCTTCGTCGCCACGGGGATCACCGACGGCGAGCTGCTGCGGGGTGTGCGGTACCGGTCGGAGACCGCGACGACCGACTCGATCGTGATGCGGTCGAAGTCGGGGACGGTGCGGCGGATCGACTCGGTGCACCGGCTGAGCAAGCTGCGGGCCTACAGCTCGATCGATTTCGAAAAGGCGAAGTAGCTCCGCCGGTCGAGCTGTGGGCCAGGGGGACCGCGGTTTCGCTGTGGGCCGCGCGATTCGTCGTGGCTTGTCGCGCGGTTCCCCGCGACCCGGAGACCTTCAGGCGAGCGGCATCACGAAGGCGCCCTCTTGTGCGGAAGAGGGCGCCTTTCGCACGTGTGGTGCGGCTAGCCGGCCGCTTTCGCGTCTGCGGTGCGGCTAGCCGGCCGCCGCTATCGTCCCCGCTGCCCGCGCCGCCTTCTTCAACTCCAGGTCGCGGCGGCGCCGCCGGGCGAGCACCACGCGGCGCTCCGCCGCGGTCAGGCCGCCCCAGACGCCGTACGGTTCCGGTTGCAGGAGTGCGTGCTCCCGGCACTCGACCATGACGGGACAGCGGGCGCAGACGCGCTTGGCGGCCTCCTCGCGGGAGAGCCGGGCCGCGGTGGGCTCCTTGGAGGGGGCGAAGAACAGGCCGGCCTCGTCACGCCGGCACACGGCCTCCGTATGCCACGGGGCTTCCTGGTCCCTGTCTCGCACTGGCACCCGCTGGGGCGGAACGGCAGCGACCTGCAGGGACGAATGCGGCGGTTGCAGCACGGTCTACTCCTGACGACGGCTTCGCGAGCGAGAGACGATGCAGCAAGGCCTACCCGCTGTGCGCGGGCCTATGCACTGAGTCCCCAACCGCCGGAATTCCGGGCTCTCACCAAGCGGTCACAAGTGGACCGAACCCCTTCGGGAACGACCCGAAAGTGATCCACTTCACAGACGTCAACGGTCCAGGTGTTTGCGCAAACTGCCGTCGACCTTGCGGGCGACATGATCGGTGACCCGGCCGAGGAGGTCGGCGATCATCTTGCCGCGCCGGGGCTTCGCCTCGACACTGCCGAGCACGGCGAAGCCGTCCACATAGACCACCGGCGCGTCCGGTTCACCGGAATCGAGGTTGTCCACCTCGAAGGAGCCGAGGACACCGCCGCCGCTGCCGCGCAGCGAGACGTTCTCCGGGACGCGGATCTCCACGCTGCCGAACAGGGAGACGGCCCTGATCATCACCTGGCGGTGCTCGAAGAGAGCCTCGCTGAGGTCTATCTCGACGCTGCCGAACACGGCGTACGCGTGGATGCGGCGGCCCGCGCGCCAGCGGCCCTTGCGGACCGAGGAGCTGAAGACCGCGAGCAGACGCTCGTCCGCGTCGATCGGGATGGCGCCGGGAGTGGGGCGGTGCGGCACGGAGGACGGCGGCGCGTACGCCGACGGCTTGTGCGCGGCGGGCAGGTCCCGGATGAACACGTCCAGTTCGCCGACCGTCTTGGCGGCCAGCACGCCCTCGACCCGCTCGGCGTGCTCCTCGGCGGTGAGGCGCCCCTCGGCGAGGGCGTCCCGAAGGATGTCGGTGATGCGGTCACGGTCGGCGTCCGAGGCGCGCAACTCTGCGGCGGCGACGCGCGCCCCGGTCTGCTTCTGAAGGTCCACGGCAGCAGCGTACCCACACACGATAGATCGCGATAGACCCCGCAGGTGTGGAACTGAGCCTTACCTCACAACCCCGCCGCCGACCGCAGGTTCTACGCTGGTGGACGCCGCCGACGGAGGCCGGCCGCCGGTGTGAACCACAGGCTTCGGCGCCCCGGAGGCGAGCCGCGCCTGAATCAGCCTGTCTAGATGAGGAATGGGCACCGATGCCTGAGTTCGAGTACACCGATCTGCTCCCCATGGGAGAGGACACCACTCCGTACCGGCTGGTGACCTCCGAGGGTGTCTCCACCTTCGAGGCCGACGGACGCACCTTCCTCAAGGTGGAGCCGGAGGCGCTGCGCAAGCTGGCGGCCGAGGCCATCCACGACATCCAGCACTATCTGCGCCCGGCCCACCTGGCGCAGCTGCGCCGGATCATCGACGACCCCGAGGCCTCCGGCAACGACAAGTTCGTCGCCCTGGACCTGCTGAAGAACGCGAACATCGCGGCGGCGGGCGTCCTGCCGATGTGCCAGGACACCGGCACGGCGATCGTCATGGGCAAGCGCGGCCAGAACGTCCTCACCGAGGGCGGCGACGAGAAGGCGCTCTCCAAGGGCATCTACGACGCGTACACCAAGCTGAACCTGCGCTACTCGCAGATGGCTCCGCTCACCATGTGGGAGGAGAAGAACACCGGCTCCAACCTCCCGGCGCAGATCGAGCTGTACGCCACCGACGGCGGCGCGTACAAGTTCCTGTTCATGGCGAAGGGCGGCGGCTCCGCCAACAAGTCGTTCCTGTACCAGGAGACGAAGGCCGTCCTGAACGAGGCCTCCATGATGAAGTTCCTGGAGGAGAAGATCCGTTCGCTGGGCACGGCCGCCTGCCCGCCGTACCACCTCGCGATCGTCGTGGGTGGCACGTCCGCCGAGTACGCGCTCAAGACCGCCAAGTACGCCTCCGCGCACTACCTGGACGAGATCCCCGCCGAGGGTTCGCCGCTCGGGCACGGCTTCCGCGACAAGGAGCTGGAGGAGAAGGTCTTCGAGCTGACGCAGAAGATCGGTATCGGCGCGCAGTTCGGCGGCAAGTACTTCTGCCACGACGTGCGTGTGGTGCGGCTCCCCCGGCACGGCGCGTCCTGCCCGGTCGCGATCGCCGTGTCCTGCTCCGCCGACCGCCAGGCCGTCGCGAAGATCACCGCCGAGGGCGTCTTCCTGGAGCAGTTGGAGACGGACCCGGCGCGGTTCCTGCCGGACACCACGGACGAGCACCTCGACGAGGCCGGCGACGTCGTGCGGATCGACCTCAACCAGCCGATGGACGACATCCTCGCCGAGCTGACCAAGTACCCGGTCAAGACCCGGCTGTCGCTCTCCGGTCCGCTGGTCGTGGCCCGCGACATCGCGCACGCCAAGATCAAGGAGCGGCTGGACGCGGGCGAGGAGATGCCGCAGTACCTGAAGGACCACCCGGTGTACTACGCCGGCCCGGCGAAGACCCCCGAGGGGTACGCCTCCGGTTCCTTCGGCCCGACGACGGCCGGCCGCATGGACTCCTACGTGGAGCAGTTCCAGGCGGCGGGCGGCTCCAAGGTGATGCTGGCGAAGGGCAACCGCTCCCAGCAGGTCACCGACGCCTGCGGCAGCCACGGCGGCTTCTACCTGGGCTCCATCGGCGGCCCGGCGGCCCGCCTCGCGCAGGACTGCATCAAGAAGGTCGAGGTCGTCGAGTACGAGGAGCTCGGCATGGAGGCCGTCTGGAAGATCGAGGTCGAGGACTTCCCGGCGTTCATCGTCGTCGACGACAAGGGCAACGACTTCTTCAAGGACCCGGCGCCCGCACCGACGTTCACCACCATCCCGGTCCGCGGCCCGGGCCTGGTCTAGGCCGGACGACCCTGCGCCCCCGGAGGCCGAAGCCTCCGGGGGCGCAGGGTTCCGTACGAGCGGTGGCCGCCCGGCGGACCGTCAGGCAGGCCGGCTCGCCCGGTGGGCCGTCAGGCCAGCTTGGCGATCTGCGCGTCGGCGATCTCGGTCGGGAAGTCGAAGTCCTTGCCCGTGGCGAGGGATCCGATGTTCAGCGCGGTGAAGTACGCCACCGTGGCGCCCTTGCGGACCACGACGACCTTCATCGGGACCTTGGCGTCCTCGGCCTCGGACACGATGTCGAGGGCCACCGCCTCGTCGGCGCCACCGGGAGCCTCGGTCTTCGCGACCTTGGTGACCTGCTGGTCCGTTCCGTCGGCGGTCACCTTGAAGCCCTTGGCACAGGCGTCCACGGACTTGGTCAGGGAGGCCAGCGCGGTCTTGGCTCCGTCGCCCTCGTAGGAGGACAGCCGGATCAGGGTGCGGGTGACGTCGAGGCTCTTGGGGTCCGTGGGGTTCGGCACGCTCGCCGTCTCACGCTGCACGGTGGCGCCGGGCCGGTCGACGACCGAGCCGATCGTCGCGTACGCCAGGGGGGCGCACGCCTTGTCCTCGGTGGTGATGTCCTTCTGCTCGACGGTGACGGTGGGGGCGGTGACCTTGTGCCCCTTGACGTCGCCGTCCTTCAGCACGACCTTCTCCAGGTCCGCGGCGGACAGTGCGGGCGTCTTCTTCCCGGCGGAGCCGGAGCCGCCCTTGCCCGCCTCCTTCCCGTCCTCGCCGGAGTCCGAGCAGCCGGCCAGCAGGGTCAGCGACAGGACGGCGACACCGGCCGCGCAGGACCGGCGTATGACAGCGCTTCTCAATGCACGTTCTTTCGTCGAAGTTCGTTCGACCGTTGGGTCAACGGGGCGACGCTACTGCACACCGCCGACAAGGGCCCGCCGAATTCCGCCCTCACTCGTCCGAGGGAAACCGGGAACATCGGGACGGGCCCGGACGCTGTACCGGTCATGAGTGACTTCCGCGTCGAACACGACTCCATGGGCGAGGTCCGGGTCCCCGCGGACGCCAAGTGGCGTGCGCAGACCCAGCGGGCGGTGGAGAACTTCCCGGTTTCGGGGCAGCGCCTGGAGCGCGCCCACATCGAGGCCCTGGCGAGGATCAAGGGCGCCGCGGCGAAGGTCAACGCCGAGCTGGGGGTCCTCGACAAGGACATCGCCGAGGCCGTCCAGGAAGCGGCGGCGGAGGTCGCGGAGGGCCGCTGGGACGAGCACTTCCCGGTGGACGTGTTCCAGACCGGCTCCGGTACGTCGTCGAACATGAACACCAACGAGGTCGTCGCCACCCTGGCGACGGAGCGGCTCGGCCGGCCCGTCCACCCCAACGACCATGTCAACGCCTCGCAGTCGTCCAACGACGTGTTCCCCTCCTCCCTCCACATCGCCGCCACCGCCGCCGTCACCCACGATCTGATCCCGGCGCTCGACCACCTCGCGGCGGCCCTCTCCCGCAAGGCGGAGGAGTTCGCGGACGTCGTGAAGTCCGGCCGTACGCACCTGATGGACGCCACCCCGGTCACACTCGGCCAGGAGTTCGGCGGATACGCGGCCCAGGTGCGGTACGGCGTGGAGCGGCTGCGGGCGTCGCTGCCCCGGCTCGCCGAACTGCCCCTGGGCGGTACGGCGGTGGGCACCGGCATCAACACCCCGCCCGGGTTCTCCGCCGCCGTGATCGCCGAGGTCGCGCGGGCCACCGGGCTGCCGCTGACCGAGGCGCGGGACCACTTCGAGGCGCAGGGCGCGCGGGACGGCGTCGTCGAGACGTCCGGGCAGCTCCGTACGATCGCCGTGTCCCTCACCAAGATCGCCAACGATCTGCGGTGGATGGCGTCCGGGCCGCGCACGGGGCTCGCGGAGATCTCCCTGCCGGACCTCCAGCCGGGCTCCTCGATCATGCCGGGCAAGGTCAACCCGGTGGTCCCGGAGGCCGTCCTCATGGTCGCCGCCCAGGTCACGGGCAACGACACGACGGTCGCCGTCGCCGGCGCCTCCGGCAACTTCGAACTGAACGTCATGCTGCCGGTCATCGCGAAGAACGTCCTGGAGTCGATCCGGCTCCTGGCGAACGTCTCCCGGCTGCTGGCCGACCGGACGGTGGACGGGATCGTCGCCCACCGGGAGCGGGCCCGCGAGTACGCCGAGTCCTCGCCGTCGGTGGTCACCCCGCTCAACAGGTACATCGGCTACGAGGAGGCGGCGAAGGTCGCCAAGAGGTCGCTGGCCGAGCGGAAGACCATTCGCGAGGTCGTCCTGGAGGGCGGTTACGTCGACCGCGGCGACCTGACGGTGGAACAGCTCGACGAGGCGCTGGATGTCCTCAGGATGACGCGGCCGTGATCGGACGGCGCACGGCGTCCGTCCCCGATGACACAGGGGTGGTAGCTGCTTGCCACGGAGTGCGCACGAGGCCGAATTAGCTCGATCGTGCGATCGTGCGCTTGTGGGCTTGCGGCGTGCTGGGCTGATCGGGCTAACGTGGTCGTGCGACCTGGGACACCGGGTACGCCGTCAGCGTGCGGGGCCCCTGCTCCACCGGAGGATGGTTCAGGGCCTCCCCGCCGTCTCTGGCCGTACCTGTATGACCAGGTCGCGCAGGAAGCCGGCCTCCCGGGCCCGGACCACGCACAGGATGCGTGTCGCCGCCCCGGGGATGAGAATGCCGGGGACCAGTGCGCCCAAGACCGTTCGGGGCGCGCGGCTGAGCAGGCTCACTCATGGTCAGTCCACAGGAACGGTAACCGATTCCCGCCCAGGCGTGAACCATCACCGGCACCGCAGCGTCATATGCGCATGACACCTAATATCTGTGCATGGTGGATGGTGGAGCGGTGAGACGAGTGGAAGCGGGCGGCCCGACGGCGTTCTGGGAGCCGGGACGTCACATCCTGTGGCGCTACCGGGAGAACGCGGGCGAGCGCTTCCACATCGCACGCCCCGTCACCGTGGTCCGTGACGACGAGGAACTGCTGGCCGTGTGGATGGCACCCGGCACCGAGTGCGTCAAGCCGGTCCTCGCGGACGGGACCCCGCTGCACGCGGAGCCCCTCGACACCCGCTATAAGAAGCCGCGCGAGGTCCAGCGCGACCGCTGGTTCGGCACGGGTGTGCTGAAGCTGGCCCGGCCGGGCGAGCCGTGGTCGGTGTGGCTGTTCTGGGATCCGGGTTGGCTTTTCAAGAACTGGTACGTCAACCTGGAGACGCCACTGGCCCGTTGGGACGGTGGTGTGGACTCCGTGGATCACTTCCTGGACATCTGCGTGTATCCGGACCGGTCCTGGGACTGGCGCGACGAGGACGAGTTCGCGCAGGCCCAGCAGGACGGGCTGATGGACGGTCACGCGGCGGAAAGGGTGCGGGAGGCGGGGCGTTCGGCGGTGGAGACGATCCGCGCGTGGGGCCCGCCGTTCTCGGACGGATGGCAGCACTGGCGCCCGAATCCCGCATGGGGAGTACCGTCTCTCCCTGACGACTGGGACCGTACGCCCGCGCACTTGTCCTCATGAGACCCTTGATGCGCCCCCGGTCCACAACCGTAGGATCGTCCTCCGCGAGGATTCACAGGGGTAAGTCCCGCAGTTCGCGCAGTGCTTGACCATACGTCACCGAGGGGCGGCAGGACGTGATCAAGGGGTACGAGGGCCACACCGGTAGAAACCGGAGAAGGCCAGACGGACGGTCAGTACTGTCGTTCGGCGGGTCCGCCGGTACCGTGTGTGGCACAGGAACTGCCTCTGACCACGCGGGAAATCCGTTCCGGGGGCACATAATCCGGGTATCGGCCTTTCTGCGGGACGAAGTATCGGGTTTGCTGCGGGACGAACTGCGCGTAGCTCGCGCAGTCCCGGACGGATGGATTCGACACGCGTGACGGAGCACCCCACCTCCCACGAGCGCCCTCAGAGCGGCGCCGGCCCCGCGGATGCCCGCGGGGCGGTTCTGCGTACCCAGGAGCCGCTGCGCGCGGCGCCCGCCGGGGCCTTACCCGCACAGGCGCGCATGAGTGACGCGCAGGCCCGTACGGGCGACGCGGCCGCCGAGCCGGGCACGGCGACCCCGTGCCCGAAGAACGGCGACGCGCCCTCGGAGCACACCCAGCCGGCGCTCTCCGAGCATTCCCAGCCCGCGGCCACCGAGCCCGACCCGCACCGCCCGCGCCCGGCACCGGAGACCATTCCGGCACAGCCCGGCGGCGAGGCGGAGCGGTCCGCGGGCACGGTCGGCGGCCTGGAGCGGCGCAGCGGGCAGGGTGTCCCACCGGGCGCCCCCATGCCGATGCGGCGCGACGGCGACCGGCTGCGGTTCGTCGGCGCCGCGACCCGGCGGATCGCCCGCGGCATCGACCTGGACGAGATCGTCATGGGTCTGTGCCGGGCGACCGTGCCGACGTTCTCCGACGCGATACTCGTCTATCTGCGCGAGCCGCTGCCGGTCGGTGACGAGCGGCCCACCGGGCCCATGCTGCTGCGGCTGCGCCGCACCGACCGGATCCCCGAGGAGCGGGACACCGAGGGCGGCTTCATGCCCGCGCTCCAGCCCGAGCCCGTCGATCTGGCGGTCGTCACCGCCGAGCAGTGCGAGGTGCGGCCCGGCGGGGCCCTCGCCGAGGTGCTGCGCGGGGTGCGGCCCGTTTTCGCGGACGCCCCCGCCGCGCACGACGCGCTGCCGGAACTGCTCGGCCCGGACGCGCAGCTGACGGTGCCGACGGGGCAGCGGGCGATCCTCGCTCCGCTGCGCGGGCGGCGCCGGGTGATCGGCGCGGCCGTGTTCCTGCGCCGCCCGGAGCGGATGGCGTTCGAGCAGGACGACCTGCTGGTCGCCGCGCAGCTCGCCACCCACAGCGCGCTCGGCATCGACAAGGCCGTGCTGTACGGGCGTGAGGCGTACATCGCCGACGAGTTGCAGCGCACGATGCTCCCGGAGGCGTTGCCGAAGTGCACCGGCGTCCGGCTCGCGCACCGGTATCTGCCGGCCGCGGAGACGGCCCGGGTCGGCGGTGACTGGTACGACGCGATCCCCCTGCCGGGGAGCCGGGTCGCGCTGGTCGTGGGCGATGTCATGGGCCACTCGATGACATCCGCCGCGATCATGGGCCAGCTGCGGACGACCGCGCAGACGCTGGCGGGTCTCGACCTTCCTCCGCAGGAGGTGCTGCACCACCTCGACGAGCAGGCACAGCGGCTGGGCACGGACCGGATGGCGACCTGTCTGTACGCGGTCTACGACCCGGTCTCGCACCGCATCACCATCGCCAACGCCGGGCATCCGCCGCCGGTCCTGCTGCATCTGGGCGGGCGTGCGGAGGTGCTGCGGGTGCCGCCGGGCGCGCCGATCGGTGTGGGCGGGGTGGACTTCGAGGCGGTGGAGCTGGACGCGCCGGCCGGGGGCACGCTGCTGCTGTACACCGACGGGCTGGTGGAGTCCCGGCTCCGGGACGTGTGGACGGGGATAGAGCAGCTCCGCGAGAAGCTCGCCGCGACCGCGCAGTTGACCGGGCCGGACCATCCGCCACCGCTGGAGGCGTTGTGCGACGAGGTGCTCGACATGCTCGGTCCGGGTGACCGGGACGACGACATCGCGCTGCTCGCCGCACGGTTCGATGGGATCGCTCCCAGTGACGTCGCCTACTGGTTCCTGGAACCGGAGGAGATGGCTCCGGGGCGGGCCCGCCGACTCGCTCGTCATGCCCTGTCCCGCTGGGGGCTGGAGGAACTGACCGACTCGGTCGAGTTGCTGATCAGTGAGGTCGTGACGAACGCGGTGCGGTACGCGACGCGGCCGGTGACGCTGCGGTTGCTGCGGACCGATGTGCTGCGGTGCGAGGTGACCGACGACGTGCCTCAGCTGCCGCGGCTGCGGCAGGCCCGGGCGACCGACGAGGGCGGGCGCGGGCTCTACCTCGTCAACCGGTTGGCGAAGCGGTGGGGAGCGACGCGGTTGAGTGCGGGGAAGGTGGTCTGGTTCGAGCTGAACCAGGCCTGAGCGCTCCGCTGGGTTGGGCCGGTCGTGACCCGGGTCCGGCTCGGGGGCGGCCGTGGTCTGCGGGCTGCGGGTTTCGTGTGGTTGATCGCGCAGTTCCCCGCGCCCCTGACGAAAGAGGGGGCGCCCGGTTTTCACCGGGCGCCCCCTCTTTGTGTCGCTTGTGGCTAGCCGCCTGCCTGTGGGTCGTTCGGGTCCGGTGGCAGGTCGATGTCGCCGTCGCTGGGGGTCTCCTCCGGCGTGGTCTCGGGAGTCTCCTCAGGCGTCGTCTCCGGGGACTTCGACGGGCTCGCCTCCGGGGACTTCGACGGGCTTGCCTCCGGGGACTCCGACGGGCTTGCCTCCGGGGACTTCGACGGGGTCGGGCTCGGGCTCGGGGACTCCGTCGGTTCGACCGCGGCACCCTGGGTGGTCTCCAGGTCGAACTTGGTCTTCTGGCCCATCACGCCGAAGGTGTACGTGGCCCAGATCTGGGCGGGGAAGCCACCACCGTTGACGCGTTCGACGCCGGCCGCCCCGTACATCGGGACGTGCTTGCCGTTCTTGCTCATGTCCTCGCCGAAGAGGCCGACCGAGGTCACCAGCTTCGGGGTGTAGCCGGTGAACCAGGCGGAGCGGTTCTCGTCGGAGGTACCCGTCTTGCCGGCGACCTGCTGACCGCCGCGGGCGGGGTTGTCCCGGACGGAGATCTTGGCCGTACCGTCGTCGACCACGCCCGTGAGGACCGAGGTGACCGTGTCGGCCGCCTCGCGGGTGATGACCTGCTCACCGATCGGGTCGGCCATCTGGAGCGGGCCGTCCCGGTGCGTGGCCGAGGCGAGGATGGTCGGGGTGACCTTCTTGCCGTGGTTGTCGAGGGTGGCGTAGATGCCGGCCATCTCCAGCGGGCTCGCGCCCATGGAGCCGAGGGTCTGGGCGGGCACCGCCTGCATGTCCTCGGTGTCCATACCGAGCTTCCCGGCGACCTCCATGACCTTCTCCATCCCGACGTCGACGCCCATCTGGGCGAAGACGGAGTTGATGGACTTGTTCATGGCGGTCTGCACGGTGACGTCGCCGTAGTTGACGTCGTCCTCGTTGGGCGGGGCGAAGCCGACCTTGGTGCCGTTGTCGAGGACCTGGTGCCTGCTGTCACCGTCGTAGAGGGTGTTCGCGGCGATCGGGTCGCCGTCCTGGGTCTCGGCGGCTCCGTCCACGGCGGCGGCGAGGATCACCGGCTTGAAGGTGGAGGCGGGCTGGTAGTCCCGGCGCGTGGCGTTGTTCTGGTAGTGCTTCACGTAGTCGATGCCGCCGTACATGGCGAGGACCTTGCCGGACTTCGGGTCGACCGAGACGGCACCGGCCTGGATGTGTGCGTCGACCTTGCGCTTCTTGGGGTCGAGCTTGCTGGTGAGGCGCTGCTTGACGGCCTTCTCCAGCGCGGCCTGCTTCTTCCGGTCGATGTTGAGCTTGATGGTCCAGCCGCCCTTGTCGATGAGCGCCGTGGCCTGCTCACGGTTGTCCACCCTGCCGCTGGCGACGAGCTGACGGGCCAGCTCGCTGTTGGCGGCCTCGACCAGGTAGCCGGTCTGACCTGCCATGTCGGGCGTGGCCTGTGGCGGCTTCAGCTTCGGGAACTTCAGGCCCTTGCGCTCGTCGGCGTCCAGCCACTTCATCTCGACCATGTTGTCGAGGACGTAGTTCCAGCGCGCCATGACCAGCTTCTTGCCGGTCGGGGTCGCGACGGCCAGGTCGTACTGGCTGGGGGCCTGGAGGAGTGCGGCGAGGTACGCGCCCTGGGCGACGGTGAGTTCCTTGGCGTCCTTGCGGTAGTACGCCTGGGCCGCCGCCTGGATGCCGGAGGCGCCGCGGCCGTAGTAGCTGGTGTTGATGTAGCCCGCGAGGATGTAGTCCTTGGTCTTCTCGCGCTCCAGCTTCAAGGAGATGACCAGTTCCTGGAGCTTGCGGCTCACCGTCTGGTCGGGCTTCAGGTAGAAGTTCTTGACGTACTGCTGGGTGATCGTCGAGCCGCCCTGCTTGCCCTTGCCGGAGAGGGTGTTGATCACACCGCGGGTCATGCCCTTGAAGTCGACGCCGGGGTCGTCGTAGAAGCTCTTGTTCTCGGCGGCGACGAAGGTCTTCTGAACGGCCGGGGGAACCTGGTCGAGTCCGACGATCTCGCGAGCGGTCGTGCCCTTGCCGGTACGCGCGAGGAGGTCGCCGTTCTCGAACTGGTAGACGTTGCTTTCCTTGGTCGCGTCCGGGTTGCCCTTGGGAATGTCGATCATCAGGTACAGCACGACGAACGCGCCCATGAGGAGCAGGCACAGACCGAAGAACGTGCCGAGGATCTTCTTCCAGGTGAAGAAACGGCGTATGCCGGTCTTCTTCTTGGCGCCGCCCTTGCCGCCCTTGCCGCCCTTGCCGCCCTTGGC
>NZ_LIQX01000189.1 GCF_001418475.1 Streptomyces ossamyceticus
CCCGTGAACCACCCGCGCCCTCCCCCGGTGGCCGTCCGCCGTCTCACTCGAACACGAGGGCCATCCACCGGTCCGGTTCCACGAGGGGGCGGAAGCCGAGCTGCTCGTAGACGGTGTGCGCGTCCTGGGTGGCGAGCAGGACACGGCGCAGCCCGAGCGGTTCCAGGTGGGCGCGGACGGCGCCCACCAGCGCCTTGCCGATCCCCTTGCCGCGCAGGGCCGGATCCACGTACACGTCGCAGAGCCAGGCGAACGTCGTCCTGTCGGTCACGACGCGCGCGTACGCCACCTGTTCGCCCGAAGTCGCCTCGTACACACCGAAGTTGAGCGACCCCGCGATGGCGCGCTCCTGCTTCTCGCGGGGCCGGCCGAGGGCCCAGTACGCGTCGGACGACAGCCAGCGGTGGACGCGTCCGACGTCGAGACGGGTCGGGTCGGTGGAGGTCTCGTAGCCCTCGGGCAAGGGGAATGCGTCGTTCATGGCTGGACGTTCGCAGTTCAGAGCCCCGCTGTCGAACCGTTTACCGCCGCCCGCAGCCGCCGGACACCCTCGACGATCTCCCCCGTCCCGCTGACCCCGGCGAAGCTCAACCGCAGGTGCGCGGCCGGGGGTTCGGCACTGAAGTAGGGGCGGCCGGGGGTGACGGCGACCCCGGCACGCAGGGCGGCGGCGACGAGCGCGGCCTCTCCTCCGGAACCGAGGGCCCGGTCGGTGCCCCCGGTGCCGTCGGGGAGGCGGAGCCACAGGTGGTAGCCGCCGGAGGGGATGTGGGGCAGGGCGAGTTCGGGGAGGTGCAGCCGCAGCGCGGAGGTCATCGCGTCCCGACGGTTCTTCAACTCCCTGGACACCGCCCGCAGATGGCGGGGCCAGGCGGGCGAGCCGACGAGTTCGAGGGCGGCCTCCTGGAGGGGGCGCGGCACGAAGAAGGTGTCGACGACCTGGATGGCGCGCAGCCGTTCCAGGACCGGCCCGCGGGCGGCCAGCGCGCCCACCCGGAAGCTGGGCGAGGTCGCCTTGGTCAACGAGGACACGTGGACGACGACGCCGTCCGGGTCGTCGGCGACCAGCGGCGGCGGCAGCGGCCCCGCGTCCTCGTGGACGAGCCGGCGCACGAAGTCGTCCTCGATCACGAAGGCCCCCGCCTCGCGCGCGATCCGCAGCACCTCGCCGCGCCGCTCGACGGACAGGGCGGCTCCGGTGGGGTTCTGGAAGAGGGGCTGGCAGACGAAGACCCGGGCGCCGGACGCCTTGAACGCGTCGGCGAGGAGAGCCGGCCGCACCCCGTCCGGGTCCACCGGCACCGGGACCGGCCGCAGACCGGCGGCCCGGGCGATGGCCAGCATGCCGGGGTACGTGGGCGATTCGACCAGCACCGGCGCGCCGGGCGACGCCAGCGCCCGCAGGGCCGTGGTGAGCGCGGACTGGCCGCCGGCCGCCACGATCACCTCGGCCGCCGTGATCGCCCCGCCGATGCTCCGCGCGAACCACTCGCGCAGCTCCAGGACACCCTCGACCGGGGGTCGCGCCCAGACGCCGGGACGCCGTCCGGCCCGCGACAGGGCGGCACCCATGGCCTGTTCCGGTTGCAGCGCCGGGTGCAGATAGCCGCCATTGAACTCGATCACGCCGGGCGGCGGGGAGGCGAGGGAGACCAGGACGCCCGAGGCGTCGACCGTGCGCGGGGTCGGCTCGGCGGTGCCGTCCGCGCTCAGCGCGACCTCCTGCCAGGAGGTGTCCCCCACGGTCACCGCCCGGTTCTCGCGCGGTCGCGCCCGGAAGGCGCCCGCGCCGGGCCGTGTCACCACCAGCCCCTCCGCGGCCAGTTGGGCCAGGGCCCGCGAAACGGTCACCGGGCTCACCCGGAAGCGGTCCACGAGCGCTCGGCTCGATGGCAGCTTTCCACCGGGTGAGTAGCGGTCGAGCTCCTTTCTGAGCTGTTCCGCCAGTTCCGCGACGCTGCTACGCTCTTGCATGAGAGCACAGAGTAGCGCTATCGACCAGCGAACAGTAGCGGTCGGCACCGGTCCGGCCGAGGTGCCGCGTCCCGTGGGCCGCGGCGGCACCCTTCAGGCGGCCCTCGGTGTGGTCGCCTTCTCCCTCACCTTCCCGGCGACCGCCTGGGGTCTGGAGGGCTTCGGCCCCTGGTCCCTCGTCGCCGTGCGCAGTGTCCTCGCGGCCGTCGTCGCGGGCGGCTGTCTGCTGGCCCTGCGGGTGCCGCTGCCCGGCCGCCGGCACTGGGCGGGGCTGGCCGTGGTCGCCGCGGGAGTGGTCGTCGGCTTCCCGCTCCTCACCACGCTCGCCCTGCAGACCTCGACCACCGCGCACGCCGCCGTGGTCGTCGGGTTGCTCCCGTTGACCACCGCGCTGTTCTCGGCGCTGCGCATGGGCTCGCGGCCCTCGCGCACGTTCTGGTGCGCGGCGCTCGCCGGGGCCGCCGCCGTCCTCGCGTTCACGGTGGCGCAGAGCGGTGGCGCCCTGGGCACCGCCGACCTCTACCTCTTCGCCGCGCTCCTGGTGTGCGCGGCCGGCTACACCGAGGGCGGCAGGCTGGCCCGCGTGATGCCCGGCTGGCAGGTCATCGGCTGGGCGCTGGTGTTCTGCCTGCCGCTCAGCGTGCCGGGAGCGCTGCTGGCCCTGTCGTACGAGCCGGTGGAGCTGACCGCGCACAGTGTGACGGGGCTGCTGTGGGTGGCCGCCGGGTCCCAGTTCCTCGGCCTGGTCGTCTGGTACCGGGGCATGGCGGCCATCGGCATCCCCCGGGCCAGCCAGTTGCAGCTGGCCCAGCCCCTGCTCACACTGGTGTGGTCGGTGCTGCTGCTGGGCGAGCACCTGACAGTGGCCGCCCCCCTGACGGCCGCGGCGGTGCTCGTGTGCATCGCCGTCACCCAACGGGCGCGGGGCTGAGCGGAGTCCGGGCAGGATCCGATCGGACCGGCCCGCCGTAGACTCAGGCCACGGACCTATGCTCCCGCGCCTGGTGAGGAGGCCCCGAAGATGCGTGCAACCGTGGGCGACCAGCTTGTCCAGCACGGCAGGGTGGTCGGGCAACACGACAAGGTCGGCGAGATCGTCGAAGTCATGGGCCAGGAGGGCAATCCCCCGTACCGCGTCCGGTTCGAGGACGGGCACGAGGGTGTGTGCTCGCCCGGCCCGGACACGGAGATCCGGCACCGGGAAGCACGGCAGTAGACCGGGAGAGCGGACCGGCGATGGCTCAGCGCGGTGGCTCCGCCGGCTGCTGGTAGTGGTCGGCGACCACGCGTGCCATCGCCCCGATCTTGTCGACGGTCACCTCCTTGGCCGAGAAGAACACATGCCCGTGCACCTCAGGCACGTCACGGGCCAGTGAGAGGTGCCCGGACAGCTCGGCGGGGTCCTGCCAGGCGGCGGGCTGCGCCGGGTCGCCGGCCTTGTAGAGAGCCTCACCGATGTAGAGGCGTGTTCCGGTGCCTCGCGCGGTCTCGGCCCACCAGGGCAGCAGCTTGGCGTAGTCGGCTGCGGCGAAGCCGATGTTCCAGTAGAGCTGCGGGACGAGGTAGTCGATCCAGTTCTTCCGGACCCACTTGCGGGTGTCGGCGTACAGGTCGTCGTACGTCTGCACACCGGCCCGGGTGTCCGAGCCGCGGGCGTCGGTGGCGGCGTTGCGCCACACCCCGAAGGGGCTGATACCGAACTGGGTGCCGGGCCGGACGGCCTTGATCTGCGCCGCCATCTCCTTCACCAGCTTGTCGATGTTGTCACGCCGCCAGTCGGCCCGGTTGGGGAAGCTCCCGCCGTGGGTGTCGTACGCCGCGTCGTCGTCGAAGACCTGACCGGCCACCGGGTACGGGTAGAAGTAGTCGTCGAAGTGCACCGCGTCGACGGGGTACTTCCGTACGGCGTCGAGCATGGCCTTCTGGACGAAGGCGCGCACGGCGGGAATGCCCGGGTTGTAGTAGAGCTTGCCGCCGTAGGGGACGACCCAGCCGGGGTTCTCGCGGGCCGGGTGGCCTGCGGCCAGACGGCTCGGGTCGGTGTGGTTGGCGACCCGGTACGGGTTGAACCAGGCATGCAGCTCCAGCCCCCGGGCGTGGGCCTCCTCGACCGCCGTGCCCAGCGGGTCCCAGCCTGGGTCCTTGCCCTGGGTGCCGGTGAGGTACTGCGACCAGGGCTCGTACGGGGAGGGCCAGAGCGCGTCGGCCGTGGGGCGGACCTGGAAGATCACCGTGTTGAGGCGGCGCTCCACGGCGGTGTCGAGGTGGGCGAGCAGCTCGGCGCGCTGCTCGTCGGCGGTGAGGCCCGCCTTGGAGGGCCAGTCCCGGTTGACGACGGTGGCCAGCCACATGCCGCGCAGCTCACCGGAGGCCCACCTGCGGCGGTCGGGACCCTGACCGGCGATGGCGGTGCCGGCCGCCACGCCGCCCGCCGCCACGAGTGTGGTCACCGCGGTCGCCCAGAACGCCCTTCGTGACATCCGTGGCTTCCGATGCATCCTCGTACCTCCGCGTACCGCTTCGTGCCCGCCTGGTCGCGGACCGTTGGTGGAGCCAGCCTTCCATGTGGTACCCGCGATACTGATCGGTAGCGGCCGGAGGTAACGTGCAGGTTTGGCGCAGGCCCGTACCAGGGGTATCCGCCAGCCACGTAGACCAGTGAAAGGGACGATGTGACGGACTTCCCAACGGGAGATCTCGCGCGAGTCGGAGTCGTGGGCTGCGGCCAGATGGGAGCGGGCATCGCCGAGGTGTGCGCCCGCGCCGGTCTGAACGTCAAGGTCGCCGAGACCACCGGCGAAGCCCTGGAGATCGGCCGTACCCGGCTGTTCAACTCCCTGTCCAAGGCGGCCGAGCGCGGCAAGATCAGCGAGGAGGAGCGGGACGCCACCCAGGCACGTCTGAGCTTCACCACCGACCTCGGGGAGTTCGCCGACCGCGATCTCGTCATCGAGGCGGTCGTGGAGAACGAGCAGGTGAAGACCGAGATCTTCCAGGTGCTCGACCAGGTGGTGACCCGCCCCGACGCCATCCTCGCCTCGAACACGTCCTCCATCCCCCTGGTGAAGCTGGCGGTCGCCACGTCGCGTCCGGACCAGGTCATCGGCATCCACTTCTTCAACCCGGCCCCGGTGCAGAAGCTCGTCGAGCTGATCCCGGCCCTCACCACCTCCGAGGGCACGCTCAGCCGGGCTCAGCTGTTCGCCGAGAAGGTCCTCGGCAAGCACGCGGTCCGCGCGCAGGACCGCTCGGGCTTCGTGGTCAACGCGCTCCTCGTGCCGTATCTGCTCTCCGCGATCCGCATGTTCGAGTCGGGCATCGCCGGCCGCGAGGACATCGACAACGGCATGGAGCTGGGCTGCGCCCACCCGATGGGCCCGCTGAAGCTGTCCGACCTGATCGGCCTGGACACGATCGTCTCGATCGCCAACTCGATGTACGAGGAGTACAAGGAGCCCCTGTACGCCGCTCCCCCGCTGCTCCAGCGCATGGTCGACGCGGGCCGCCTCGGCCGCAAGACCGGCTCGGGCTTCTACACGTACCCCTGACCTGCACGGACTTCTCGACGAGCACCCACCACGGGGTGCGGAGAAGACACGAGAGACCCGCTTTCCGATGTTCCCGGGAGCGGGTCTTTCCGTCGTCCGGGGTTCGGTCTACGAGGAGATCACCCCGTCGGCTCCCAGCCGCGCTCGGGCCGCGGCGCGCACCTCGGGCGTCTCCATCGGGTCGTCGCGCAGTACCGCGTATCCGTTCCGGCGAGCGCCTCCAGGTACGCCGTCGGCTCGTACGAGTGCGGGGTGCGTCGTACACGACCGGTGTCGGGGACTGCTCCAGGTCCTGGACCAGCCGCGCCAGATACAAGGACCGGTCGTCGGTCCCGTCCCATCGCCGTACCGCGCCCAAGCCACGCCCGTTACAGCAGGCCCTCGACGGAATCGGCGGACGAGTAGGTCCTCACATACGCATCGCTCATCAGGCCGAGCACCCCACCACAACTACGGAACGTGAGAAGCGGTCCCTCGCACGGGCCCGGCGCCGGAAAGGGCGCCGGGCCCGTCGTATTCACACACCGTGTGCGCGACGGACACGCATATGCCGCTCGCACACGCTCCCCACGCGCCCACCAGGCGAGTTGACTTGCCGTGCGCATGCAAGGGATGTGACGACTACCGAGACGACTACAGAAAGGAGCGGACTCGTGGCCATCGACCCCGAGCATCCCGTGGTCCACGGTGAACTCGCAGAGTTACGCCGCCGCCTGGACGTGGCGCACGCACGCGTCGAGGGAGGGCTCACCCTGCTGAGTCACCGTGCCGAACAGACCGCCAAGGAGCTGGACGACCTGAGCACACGGGTCGTCACCCTGGAGCACTCCCGCTGGCCGCTGCCCGCGGTCGCGGCGCTCGCAGCCGTGGGAGCACTGGTGGTGGCCATCTGGCAGGCCGTGGGCCGCTGAACGGCACGGGCGGGACGCCCGGAGGGATCAGCGCCCCGCGTCCTGTCCGAGCCTCAGGTGGTGCAGGAGAAGCAGTGCGGCCGCCATGTTGGCGGCCGGGACCTCGCCCCGGGCGACCATGTCGGGCACGAGCTTGAGGGGAACCCATTCCCTGCGGTCCGACTCGAAGTCGTCCACCGGGTGACCGACATACGCGCCCTCGTCGGCCCAGTAGATGTGGTGCCGGGCGTCGGTGAGCCCGTTGGAGGGCTCGACGCTCATCAGGTGGTGCAGCGGTCCCGGCCGCCATCCGGTCTCCTCCTCCAGTTCCCGGGCGGCCGCGTCGGCGATGCCCTCGCCGTCCTCGACGACGCCGGCCGCAAGCTCCCACCCCCAGCTGTCGGTGATGAAGCGGTGCCGCCACAGCAGCAGCACCTCGTTGGCCTCGTTGACCACGGTGGCCACGGCGACGGGCCGCAGCCGTATCAGGAAGTGATCGAGGTGCCGCCCGTCCGGCAACGCGACATCTGCGAGATTGACGCTGAACCAGCGGTTCGAATACACAGTTTGTTCGCTCTGTTTCGTCCACTGCACGGTTCTGCCACCTTCCGCCGAGTAAGTGGCAATATCGCAGCAGGAGCGTGGTGACAGCAGGCGCACGGGCGGCGTACGGCCGGGCCGTGGACGCGGTGTCAGAGCGGTACGCGCAGTGCCCCGTCGATGAGTTCGGCGGCCTCCGTGGTCCCCGCGCAGCCGTTTCGCACGAGATGCTCGCGTACCGCCCGGAGTCTGTCGCGCAGGCGCATGGACTCCATTCCGCGCGCCCGCTCGGCCATTTCGACGGCGGTCTCGACCGCCTTGTCGGCGTTGCCCTGCCGTAGTTCGATCTGGCTGAGCATGGCGAGCCGGTGCACCCGGCCCCGGTCGTGCGCCGGGGTGTCGACGGCCGCCGCCGCGTGCTCCGCCGCGGCCGCCAGGTCGCCGAGGCTGAGCAGCGCCTCCGCCACCTGCACATTGACCAGGCCGGGTTGGACATAGCCGGTCTCGTCGGGTTCATGGCCGCGCCGGATGCGCTCGGCGGCCTGTTCCGCACGCCGGATGCAGGACAGCGCGCTCGTGCCTTCGCCGAGGTGCGCGTACGCCTTGGCCTGCATCGCGTACAGGTCCGCGGCGAGCGCCGGGGTGATGTGCTTGCCCGCGGCGCGCAGCGCGGCCTCGGCGAAGGCGACGGCCTGCCGGTACTCCCGCATGAACAGCGACTGGTTGACGAGCAGCGCGATCACATACGCGCCGAGTCCCCGGTCCCCGCTGGCCTTGGCGAGCCGCAGCGCCTGGTGGAAGTAGCGCTGGGCGAGCCCGTGCGCGTCGGAGTCGTACGCGCAGATGCCGGCGATGGCGACCAGGCCGCCGGTGGCCCGGTGGAGTTGGCGTCCGGTGGCGTCGGTGTAGCTGCCGCGCAACAGGGGCGCCGCCTCGGCGTTGAGGAATCCGACGATACGGGCGCGGGTCGCGACACCGCCCGCCTTGCGGTACAGCTGCTCGTAGTGCGACCGGGCGGCGCGCAGCATCTCGATGTCGGCCATGCTGACGTGATGCCGTCCGCCGCGGGAGACGTCGACGTCCTCCGGCGGGTTCTCCCACTCCCACACCGGCATCACGGCGGGTGTTCCGGTGACGGCGGGGGCGCCGAGGACATGGGGGCGTTGTTGTTCGTCGGAGCGCCACAGGGCGGTGGCGCGCTCCACGAACCCGGAGAGTCCCGCGCCGTGCGGGGAGGCCGCCTCGCCCGGCACTCCGAGACCGATGTCGTCGAGGGTGACGGTCCGGCGCAGCCGCCCGGCGAGCACTTCGCAGATCAGGTCGGGCACCTGGCCGCGCGGTCGCTGTCCCTTCAACCACCGGGCCACAGCGGTGTGTTCGTATCTCAGCGCCAGACCGCGTGCCCGCCCTGCCTGATTGACGTGTGCGGCGAGTCCGGCGTGCGAGATACCGGCCTCGTCGAGGATCGCGTCGAGCAGGGTGTTGGGCTGCATGGAGGGCCCTCCGGTGGCTCGGTGCCGGCGTTTGGCAGCGTAGCGCCTCCGTCTTCACACGGGGTGTGAAGGGAATACCCGAATTCGGGCTGTACGCGCGCTGCTGCGGAGAGTTTCGGACCGCTTGACTGGAATGCCTCGTAAGAGGCCGACTGGGCCACCGGCTCCCCCTCGTACAGCGCGGTGGCCCCGTCGGGACGAACAGGCCGAGGACGCTCGGCGGCTACGGCCCGGGGACGACGGGCGGGGTGTCGGCCGCGGAGCCGGGCGGGCCGATCGTGCAGGTCCCCGCGCCTTGGTAGGAGGCGGCCCTCATGAGCCGGTCGTTGCGGATGATCAGTATCGCGACGTCGTCCTTGGGCCGCCCCCCGGTGTGGCGCAGGAGTTGGGTGAAGACGGCACGCAGGACGGAGTGCGGCGAGATGGGGCGGCCCCGCACGGCCTCCGCCAGGGCCGCGGGCAGCGGGAAGAAGCGGCCGTCGCCGTCCCTGGCGTCCTCCACGCCGTCCGTGTGGAGGAAGAGTGCCTCTCCGGGGAGGAGCCGACCGCACGGGGTGGCCGGCAGTTCCGCGGGCAGCGGGAACACCCCCAGCGGGGGCAGCGGGTCGGCGCCGGCCATGAGTTCCGCCCGGCCGCCGCTCAGCAGATACGGCCAGGGATGCCCGCAGTTCAGGGCGTGGACCTCGCCGTCGGGGGCGATCTCCAGCAGGAGCACGGTCACGAACTCCTCGGTGTCCTCGGCGCGGGCACGGTCCCGCAGATGCCGGGCGAGGGCGCGGTCGAGGCGGCCGAGGACTCCGGTGAGTTCGGCCTCGTCATGGACGGCCTCGCGGAAGCTGCCGAGCACGGCGGCGACGGTGCCGATGGCGGAGAGGCCGTGGCCGCGCACGTCGCCCATCACGACCCGCACGCCGTGTTCGGTGGCGATCACCTCGTAGAGGTCGCCGCCGACGCTCGCGCCCCGGTCGGCGGAGAGCTGCGCGGCGGCGGTGGCCAGTCCGTCGATGCGGGCGGGCAGGGGCCGCAGCAGTACGCTCTGCGCGGCGCCGGCGATCCGACGCGCCTGCCGCACCTCCTGCAGCATCACCTGTCTGACCTGAAGCACGAGCCCGGCGCCGACCGCGAGGAACACGGCGCTGCTGGCGAGCCGGGCTCCGAGCCCGTTGTTCTGCGCCATCGGGCAGGCCCACTTGTAGGTGACGGCTGTCGCGCCCCAGACCGCCGGCAACCCCAGCGCGAGGGCCCGTCGGACAGTCCGCCGGTCGGACGGGCGGCGCCTTCGGACCCATGCCCGTGGAGGTGCCCCAGTCCTGATTCGAATCATGCCGTTGGCCCCCCATCAGGCCCTGACAGCGGTACGGCCCAGAGAGGCCGGTCCGATTCTGTCGACCGAATGCCCCGTTCGGGCCAGATCGCCCCAAGTTCTCACTCGAATGAGTGAGAAGCAGGGGGTGGGGCCGGGCCAAGCCCCTTTCAGGGGCGAAGCCCCTGAAAGGGGCGCGGGGAACTGCGCGACCAGCCACGGACAACCCGCAGCCGCCAACCACCCGCAGCTCCCCGCCCCTTCGGCGCTCTCGGCGCCACCGGAGGTCCTAGCTCCGCAGAACCGCCCCCGTACGCTCACCCGCGAGGGCGACCGCCGCGTCGCGTGCCGCGGACGCCTCGTCCACGGTCAGCGTCCGGTCCCCGGCCCGGAAGCGGAGTGCGTACGCCAGCGACTTGCGCCCCTCTCCGAGCTGCTCCGCGTTCTCGTAGACGTCGAACAGCCGGATGCCCTCCAGCAGTTCACCGGCGCCCTCGCGCAGCGCGGCCTCGACCTCGGTGTGCGGCACGAACTCGTCGACGACCAGCGCGACGTCCTGCGTGGCGACCGGGAACGAGGAGATGCTCGGCGCCTGCGGGGTGTCGTCCCCGACCCGCTCCAGCACATCGAGGTCCAGCTCGGCGGCGCAGGTGCGCGCGGGCAGCCCCAGGGCCTTCACGACACGGGGGTGCAGTTCACCGGCGTGGCCCACGACGCGCTCGGTGCCGTCGACGACGACCACGAACTCGGCGCAGCGGCCCGGGTGCCAGGGCCCGTACTGGCCCTTGCGGACGATCAGCTCCGCGCCGGCCTCACGGGCGACGGCGCGCCCGGCCTCGACCGCGTCGGCCCAGTCGGCCGGACGGCCCTTGCCCCACCAGCCGGCCTGCTCACGGGCCCCGGCGAGGACGACGGCGACATGCCGCGGCTGCTCGGGCAGCGCGGCGTCCAGCGTCGCGATCTCCTCGTCGGTGGGTCGGCGGTCGACCGGCAGCGCTACGGCGACGCCCTGCTCGGCGCGCGGCTGGAAGACCAGCCCCGTCTCGAAGAGGGCCAGGTCGTGCGAGCCGCGGCCGTCGTTGCGCCGCAGCGCGCCGAGCAGGCCCGGGAGCAGCGTCGTACGGAGCGCGGGCTCCTCGTCGCTCAGCGGGTTGGTGAGCCGGACGACACGGCGGGCCGGGTCGTCGGCGTCCAGCCCGAGCTGGTCGAAGACCTGCTCGCTGATGAACGGGTAGTTCGGCGCCTCGACGTACCCGGCGCCGGCGAGCGCCCGGCCGACCCGGCGGTGCAGCCGCTGCCGGTGGGTGAGGCCGCGGCCCGACGGGGGCTTGGGCAGCGTGGAGGGCAGGTTCTCGTAGCCCTCCAGGCGGATGACCTCCTCCGCCAGGTCGTTGATGTCGGCGAGGTCGGGCCGCCACGACGGCACGGTGACGATCAGTTCGTCCTGGCCGTAGACGTCGCAGCCGACCTCCTGGAGGCGGCGTACGACGGTCTCGCGGCCGTAGACGACACCCGCGACCTTGTCGGGGTGGTCCGCCGGGACCGCGATGGTGTGCGGCGCGGACGGGGCGATGACCTCGGTGACGCCCGCGTCGGCGGTGCCGCCCGCGAGGAGCACCAGCAGGTCGACGGTGCGCTGGGCGGCGGCGGACGCGGCCAGCGGGTCGACACCGCGCTCGAAGCGGCGGGACGCCTCCGACGACAGCTTGTGCCGGCGGGCGGTGCGCGCGATGGCGACCTGGTCGAAGTGGGCTGCCTCGATGACGACCTCGGTGGAGGCGTTCTCCAGATCGTCGTGGTCGGCGATCTCGGTGTCGGCGCCGCCCATGACGCCCGCGAGGCCGATGGGGCCGCGGTCGTCGGTGATGACGAGGTCCTCGGCGTGCAGCTTCCGGGTGACGCCGTCGAGGGTGACGATCTTCTCGCCCTCGGCGGCCCGGCGAACACCGATGGTGCCCTGGACCAGGGTGCGGTCGTACGCGTGCAGCGGCTGGCCGAGCTCCATCATCACGTAGTTGGTGATGTCGACGGCGAGCGAGATCGGGCGCATGCCGACCTTCTGGAGCCGGCGCTTGAGCCAGATCGGGGAGCGCGCCTCGGGGTCGAGACCGGTGACGGTGCGGGCCGTGAAGCGGTCGCAGCCGAGCGGGTCGGCGACCTGGACGGGGTGGCCGAAGGCGTTCGGGCCGGGCACGTCGAGGAGCGCGGGGTCGCGCAGCGGCAGGCCGTAGGCGATGGCGGTCTCGCGGGCGACGCCGCGGATCGACAGGCAGTCGCCGCGGTTGGCGGTGACGGCGATGTCGAGGACCTCGTCGACCAGCTCCAGCAGCTCGATCGCGTCCTTGCCGACCTCGGTCTCCGGCGGCAGCACGATGATGCCCTTGGTGCCGTCGTCGCCCATGCCCAGCTCGTCGCTGGAGCAGATCATGCCGTGCGAGGTGCGGCCGTAGGTCTTGCGGGCGGAGATCGCGAAGCCGCCGGGCAGCTCGGCGCCCGGGAGGACCACGACGACCTTGTCGCCGACGGCGAAGTTGCGGGCGCCGCAGACGATCTCCTGGGGCTCGCCGGTGCCGTTGGCCGTGCCTACGTCGACGGTGCAGAAGCGGATGGGCTTCTTGAAGCCCTCCAGCTCCTCGATGGTCAGCACCTGGCCCACGACGAGGGGGCCCTTGAGGTCGGCTCCGAGCTGCTCGACGGTCTCGACCTCGAGGCCGGCCGACACGAGCTTGGCCTGTACGTCACGGCCGGTTTCGGTCGCCGGCAGGTCGACGTACTCCCGCAGCCAGGAAAGCGGGACCCGCATCAGATCTCCATCCCGAACGGCCGGGTGAACCGGACGTCACCCTCGACCATGTCTCGCATGTCTTCGACGTTGTGGCGGAACATCAGCATCCGCTCGATGCCGAACCCGAAGGCGAAGCCGCTGTACTTCTCCGGGTCGACACCGCAGGCGGTGAGCACCTTGGGGTTGACCATGCCGCAGCCGCCGAGCTCGATCCAGCCCTCGCTGGAGCAGGTGCGGCAGGGCCGGTCGGGGTTGCCGACGGACTCGCCGCGGCACACGTAGCAGACCATGTCCATCTCGGCGGACGGCTCCGTGAACGGGAAGAAGTTCGGCCTGAGCCGGGTCTTCATGCCCTCGCCGAACAGCGACTGGACCATGTGGTCGAGCGTGCCCTTGAGGTCGGCCATGGTCAGGCCCTCGTCGACGGCGAGCAGCTCCACCTGGTGGAAGACCGGGGTGTGCGTGGCGTCCAGCTCGTCGGTGCGGTACACGCGGCCGGGGCAGATCACGTACACCGGCAGCTCACGGTCGAGCAGGGAGCGGATCTGGACGGGCGAGGTGTGGGTGCGCAGGACGACGCCGGACTCGGTGCCGCCGTCCGGTCCCTTGACGAAGAAGGTGTCGGCCTCGCCGCGGGCCGGGTGGTCCGGGCCGATGTTGAGGGCGTCGAAGTTGAACCACTCGGCCTCGACCTGGGGGCCCTCGGCGACCTCGTAGCCCATGGCCACGAAGACGTCCTCGATGCGCTCCGACAGGGTGGTGAGGGGGTGGCGGGCGCCGGCCGGTACGCGGTCGTGGGGCAGCGTGACGTCCACGGCCTCCTCGACGAGGACGCGCGCGTCGCGTTCGGCCTCCAGCTCGACCTGGCGGGCGGCGAGGCCCTTGTTCACCGCGCCGCGGGCCTGGCCGACGAGCTTGCCGGCGGCTGCCTTGGCGTGCGGTGGCAGGGCGCCGATCTCGCGGTTGGCGAGCGACAGGGGGGAGGTGCCGCCGGTGTGGGCGACCTTGGCCTCCTGGAGCGCGTCGAGGGAGTCCGCGGCGGCGAAGGCGGCGAGCGCCTCGTCCCGCATGCGCTCGATCTCTTCCGGTTTCAACGCCTCGACCTCTACAGGGTCGTACGACTTATTCGGTGCCGACATCTCTTCCCGTGCTTCCGGTTGGCTGGCTGAAGGTCCCCGTCACACCGACTCGTGGACGAATCGTCTCCGTCATGGGACGCAAAGGTGCCAAAGGCCGAGTCTAACGGGGTTGAGGTGTGCGAACGCGCCCGCGGGGCGGCTAGGCCAGATAGGCCGGGGCCCCCACGGGCAACGTAAATCGGAACTCGGCGCCGCCGCTCGGGGCGCGTCCGACGGTGATGGTGCCGCCGTGGGCTTCGACGATGCCCTTGACGATGTACAGCCCGAGGCCGGTGCCGCCGCGCTTGCTGCCCCGCCAGAAGCGGGTGAAGACGCGGTTCATGGACTCCTCCGGGATGCCACTGCCCTCGTCGCTCACCGTGACCGACGTGCCGGTGTCCTCCCCCTCCCGGGGGGACGCCGTGGGCGTGACGTCAATCGTGACGGTTCCCTCGCCGTGCCGCACCGCATTTTCCAGCAGGTTGCTGAGCACCTGGTCGATCTTGTCGGGGTCGGCCCACAGGTCGGGCAGTGGCTGCTCGATCCTGAGCAGGAACCGGTCGGCGGGCTGTCCCGCCGCGACGTACGCCTGGATGTGCCGACCGACGGCCGCGCCTATGTCGACGGGCTGCCTGCGCACCTCCAGCCGCCCGGAGTCGATGCGGGAGATGTCGAGCAGTTCGGCGATCAGCCGGGTGACGCGGTTGGCGTCGGCGTCGACGGTCTCCAGCATCAGTTTCTTCTGGTCGTCGGTGAACCGCTCCCATTTGGCGAGCAGGGTCGCGGTGAATCCCTTGACCGAGGTGAGCGGCGAGCGCAGTTCGTGGGCGACCGTGGCGATCAGTTCGGCGTGGCTGCGTTCGGTGCGGCGCCGGGCCTCGGTGTCGCGGAGGGAGACGACGACGCGGCGGACGGGTCCGGTGGGTTCGGTACGGATGTAGCGGGCGGACACGAGCACCTCGCGGGCGCCGGGCAGCAGCAGGTTCCGCTCGGGCTGGCCGACGCGGATGGCGAGGCCCCCGTAGGGGTCGGTCAGCTGCCACCAGCGGCGGCCTTCGAGGTCCTCCAGGGGCAGCGCCCGCTCCAGGGGCAGTCCGAGGGCGTCGGCGGCGGGGACGGCGGTGATCCGGGCGGCGGCGGCGTTGAAGCAGATCACGCGGCCCTGTTCGTCGGCGACGACGAGCCCGTCGGGGAGGTCGTCGGGGTCGATGCCGAGTCCGGCGATCTCGGCGTGCGGCGCCGCGGGGGTGGCGCGCACATCGCGTCCCCCCAGTGTGCTGCTCGTGCCGACCCTCATCCCCGTACCCCACCTCTTCCGTTGTGCAGTGGGCCCCCGAGCCCGTCACCCTACTAGCTGGGAGTGACGGTGCGGCACCCTCCGAAGGCGCGCTGTGCACGGGCGGACGCGTAGAGACATACGGCGGCGGCGGTCGCGAGGTTCAGGCTTTCCGCCTTTCCGTGGATGGGAACCCGTACGACGGCGTCGGCGAGCGCCCGGGTCTCCTCGGGGAGCCCCCATGCCTCGTTGCCGAAGACCCAGGCCGTGGGCCCGCCCATGGTGCCCTTGTCCAGTTCGTCGTCGAGGTCGTCCTCACCGGCGCCGTCCGCGGCGAGGATGCGTACGCCGGCGTCCTTGAGCCCCGTGACGGCCTGCTCGACGGGCACGCCGACGGCGACGGGCAGGTGGAACAGCGACCCGACGGAGGCCCGCACGGCCTTGGGGTTGTAGAGGTCGACGGACGCGTCGGTGAGGACGACGGCTTCGGCGCCGGCGGCGTCCGCGCACCGTAGGACGGTGCCGGCGTTGCCGGGGTCACGGACGTGGGCGAGGACGGCGACGAGTTTGGGGCGGGCGGCGAGGATCTCCTCGAAGGGGGTGTCGAGGAAGCGGCAGATCCCGACGAGGCCCTGCGGGGTGACGGTCGTGGAGATGTCGGCGATGACGGTCTCGTCGGCGAGGTGCACGCGGGCGCCTGCGGCGCGGGCCTCGCCGACAATGTCGGCGTAGCGCTCAGCGGCGTCGACCGTGGTGAACAGTTCGACGAGGGTGGGCGTGCCGTCGGTCGGCGCGCGGTGCGCCGCCGCCTCCCGCACCGCCTGGGGGCCCTCGGCGAGGAACAGGCGGTCCTTCCCCCGGAAGTTCCGCTTGGCGAGCCGCCGAGCGGCCAGGACCCGGGCGGAACGGGGGGAGATCAACTCGGGGGCGGCGGACATGGATCACCTTCGGGT
>NZ_LIQX01000019.1 GCF_001418475.1 Streptomyces ossamyceticus
GCCGAGGGAGGGGTGGCGGCGGGTGGCGGCGCTGCTGGGCTGACCACTGCTGAACACCCTCCCCCCGTCCCCTGAACTCACAGGGCCCGGTCGTGTGTGCTGCCCAGGCGGTTTCCTCCGCACAGTCCTCGGTGGTACTCGACGTACCGCTCGTCGATGTGGTGTTCCGGGTGACGCCTCAGCACGCCAATACGCGACCCGTCCTGGCTCCGTCGTACGATCCAGTCCTCGTCGATGAAAAGGGCCAGTGTGTCGAACTGAACATGGTGATTGGGGCACAGGCACAAAAGGTTCGATGTCTTGTCCGGCCCGTTGTGCGGGTGGCCGAGCCCTTGGATGTGTGCTGCCTCGCTGTAGTGACTGAACCGTGTCTCCAGTCGGAGCCCGCACACCTGACACCGGTGCCCATGGAGCAGTTTGACCCGCTCGACAAGACGCTTGTCCCTGTCCGGGCGCGACACGGTGACCTGGCGGCGCTGACCGCGTCGGCCAGACCGGCCACCCCCGCCGCTGTCGTCCTGCCCGCCGTCCGATCCCCCGGCGTAGGCGTACCCGCCGAGGCCGACCCGCTCCAGGAGTTCTGGCTGATCGACATCATCGAGGTAGGAGGCGCAGAGCAGACCGATGGCCTCGGCGCGTGCGAGCGGCTGACGCAGGAGTCGCGCCGCCGCCCGCCGGAACCCGGCTCGGCCTCCCGACTCGATGGAAGCCGCCACCGACACCAAGTCAGGGTCGCGGTGCTCCGCGCTCTCAACCTCCCACAGCCCGCTGTCGCTCAGATGCCGGAACGGATACTCCGGCGACACCGCGACACCTGGAGGGCCGAACTCGCTCAGTATGGGCCCGAGCTGGCTCTGCCAAACGTCCAACGGCGCCATCCTGTCGTGGCCTGTCACGAGGCGACCGATCGCCCACAACAGCGTCAGGGACTCGGAGCGTGCACGCGGCCCCGCCGACGTGTCGGCGTCCAGTGTGCCCAGTGCGCGCTGGAGGTCGCCCCGGCCCAGACTCTCCACGGGGGCTGCGATGCCTTTCCCCAGGACAGGCCGCCTCACCGTGGACGCCTGCCCGCCCAGCAGTTCGTCCAGCAGGTGCAGATGGAGTTTCCGCTTCGCGGCGGGTACCAGGGTGAGACTCCAGAGTGGAGGCTTCATGTCCAGCGCGGTCAGAACAGGGGCCGCCGGTACTTCGAACTCGATCACATCGCCCAGAGCCATGATGTGTTCCCACGTCCTGTGGTTCTCGTCGAACCCCCAGACCTCCGCCGCCAACCCAGGATTGTGGAGCAGGCCCAGGATGCGCGCCCGAGCGATGAACTTCATCTCCCCGTAGAAGAGGACTTCGTCGCCGACCCTTCGCTCACGAATGGCCACCGCTTTGGCATTGCGTTCCTTCTGAGCAGGCGTCGCGCCCCAGAGCCGGGCCACACCGTCGGGAAAGAGGCGCTTGAGCTGATCCGCGTTCTCCCCGAGGACGTGCTCGTACTCCGAGAGCCGGATACCTGTTCGCACCGAGTGGTGGAAGTGTTTGGGGCCACGCACCTTCGTCCCGCCGCGAGGCTGCAGGACCCACTGAATCGAATCTGATTCTGTGGACCCGGCCGGTTCGTCCCCTCGTCGACTTCGACCTTCTCGACTGATGTCGAAGACTGCCTGCTCGACATGACCATTCCCCATAGCGAGCAGATTTTCATACTAACGAGAGGAACTTGTAATCGCTTTCGGTAACAGACGGCTCCTCCGACGCGATTCAGCCAGTGCGCTGAAAACGCACGGGCTCACAGAGCACCGCGCGAGCGCCGTCGAAGTCGGCCAAGCGGGCCGCGACCGTAGCGACGGCGAGACGCTCGGGGAGGGCGGCGGAGAACTTCAGACCTCGGACCGCCCTCTGATCCACGTCGGGAAGGACCAGGTTGTCACCGATGTTCTCGTGTGCCGCGCGCCAGCCGACGGGGGTGATGTCCTCGCGCAACCGCAGCCAGCTGTCCGTGGGCCGTTGCAGCGGATCGGTGACCGTCTGCAGAGTGGCCGCGAGGGTCGCGTTGGCGCGATAGCCGGCCCACGTCCACCAGCGCACGTCCTTGCCTACGCGGGTCACCAGCGTGCCACCAGGGTGCACGGTCTCGGGTGCGTCGAATTCACGCTGCTCGGCCAGGCACGTCTCCGCACGTCGAGTCACGGAGACGGGCAGATCCGCGCCCAGTAGCACCTCGCGCATGGCACGCGTCAGGGCGTAGGACAGTCCGGCCACGCCGCCACTCATCCACTTGGCGACGCCACCGCCGTCGGCAGGTTCGACGAAGACGCGTTTGCGCAGCCAGTCGATATACGTGACCTGCCAACTGCGACCCCCGAGCAACAGCCGCCGCGGGCCGGGGCGCTCCTCGGTGAGGACGCTCGGATCGGTACGGCCGATCTCCGTGCGTCCCGACAGGACGGTGAACTGCGGCGGCGCGGTGAAAGACGCGGTGAGTTCGATGAAGTGCCGCTTTCCAAAACGGCGTTCAGCCTCCGGTCCCACGAACAGCATGCCACCGTCGCTGTCGAGAAAGCCCTCCTCGGTGAGGAAGCGCAGGATCGGGGTGGCGGATCTGTCGAAGGGGGCCAGGCCGTTCCACTGGCGGTCCCACAACTGGTCGCCCAGCTTGTGCTGTTGCAGAGTGACTGCGAGGAGTTGCTGAGCCACCAGGTGGCGGGGCTCTGGCGGCGGGGTGACCGGTTCCACCCAGCCCCGCGACCACAGCAGCAGCAGGCCCGCCGCCTGCAGGAGCGTGTCCTTGCGGGTGGTGAGGAACAGGCAGTTGCGCACGGTGTCGGGGCGCCTGCCTGTGCGGCCGATGCGCTGCAGGAACGAAGCAACGGAGGCCGGCGAATCAATCTGGATGACGCGGTCCAGGTCTCCCACGTCGATGCCCAGTTCCAGGGTCGAGGTGGAGACGATGACACAGTCGCGTGCCTCAGCGAAGGCTTGCTCGGAGCGGGCGCGTTCGCCGACGGAGAGGGAGGCGTGCGACAGGAAAACGGTGACCTCGCGGGCCCGGAGGGCGGCGCCCAGCTCCTCGACCTGTCGGCGTGAGTCGCAGAACACGAGCCGCTTCTCTCCCCGGTGCAGGGCCGCGATGAGTTTGGCGGCATTCTCCAAGGAGCCCACATAGTCGAGTTCCACCTCGCCCGCAGGTTTGGGGAGTCGGTCGGCGGCAGCCTTGTCGGGCATCGCGGCTCCGCCTGTGCCAGCAGGCAGCCGCAGTCCTGGGGCGACGACCTGCCCCGTACGGCTTCCGGCGCCAGCGCCCTGCAACCAGCGCAGCAGTTGGTCCGGGTTCCCGACCGTCGCGGAGAGCCCGACGCGCTGGACAGGTCGTTCGGTGATCCTCTCCAGCCGTTCGAGCACGGCGAGCAGGTGCCACCCCCGGTCGTCGCCGGCGAAGGCGTGCACTTCGTCGACGACCACGGCCCGCACACCCCCCAGAAGGCGCGCATGGTCGGTCTTGACGCCGATCAGCATCGCTTCGAGCGACTCGGGGGTGGTGAGCAGGATGTCCGGTGCCTCGGTTCGGATGCGCCGCCGCTGCGACTCTTTGGTGTCGCCGTGCCAGAGCGCCGCGCGCCTGCCGAGCCACTGGGCGTAGGAGTCGACCCGGGCAACCAGGTTGTTGAGGAGCGCTTTGAGCGGGCACAGGTACAGGACAGAGGTGCCCGTCCACTTCTGTTCGGTCATCGCCGACAGGAGCGGAAAGCAGGCTGCCTCGGTCTTGCCCCCCGCCGTCGGCGCCAGCAGCACGGCGTCCTGCCCGTCGATGAGTGGTGTGATCGCCGCCCGCTGGAGGGGGCGCAGATCGGGCCAGCCGAGGGTGTTGACGATGTGATGCAGGACGACGGGATCAAGCCGGTCGAGCACGTCGGCCCCATCCCCGCACGGGCCCGTACCGGCCGGGCTCCCCTCATCCACCGCCATCACAGCTCCAGGTCGATGTCGTCGGCCGAAGCGGGTCCGCCGGTGACCGTGGCGGCCAGGTTTCGCTCCACGTCGGTGAGTTCGCTGCTCGTGACCGTCAGCCGGTAGTGCTGCCGGGGGTCGAAGGCGTCGAACTGGTCCACACGGTCGAGCACGTCACCGACCAGCTTCTTCAGAAACAGGCGGGGAGCCACCCCGGCCTTCCCGCCCAGCGCCCCGCCGACGGCCTGCGCGAGGTCCGCGACGTAGGAGTCGTCGACGACCGTATGCACGCGCTCGGGCGACGCGGCGGCCTCGGCGTACAGATCCCGGATGGTGGTGCCGAGGCCGATCAGAGACTCCTGGTTGAAACCGGGGAGCCTGATCTGTACGGCCCGGGGGTTGTCGAAGCGCGGGTCGGTGGTGAAGTCGGTGGCGAGCCTCTGGGCGAGCGGCGCCAGGCGCTGCACTCCTTGCTGCCCGTCGTAGAAGGCGGGTGTGCCGGTGATGACGAGGTACAGGCCGGGGAAGCGGCCGGAGTGCACCTCGTCGATGAGTTGCCGCAGCGAGTTGAGCGCCTTGTCCCGGGCGTCCGACCGGACCCGCTGGAGCGTCTCCACCTCGTCGAGTACGACGAAGAGCCCGGTGTGCCCGGAGTCGCGCAGCACGGTGAGGAGTCCTTGCAGGAAACCGAGGGCACCGAAATGGTCGAGGTCGCCGCGCACACCTGCGGACCTGCGGGCGGAGGCCGCCACATGCGGCTGGCCGCCGAGCCACGCAAGGACGGCCGAGGCGGTCGCCTCGTCCCCGTCCGCGAGGGCGGCCCGGTAGCCGCGCAGCGCGGTGGCGAAGGACGGGGCGTGCCGGGACACCTCGGCGAGCCGCGCCACGAGCAGCTTCTCGACCTCACCGGGCAGTTCCTCCTCGGTCGCGCCGGCCGCGAGGGCGTCCTCCTCCAGTGCGTAGAACCAGGCGTCGACAACGGGCCGCAGGGCGCTGGGCGGGAAGCTGGACGTGGCGAGCCTTTCGGTGAGCCGCCGGTAGACAGTCTCCAGCTTGTGCAGCGGCGTCTCGTTCTCCGAGATCTGGATCTCAGCCACGGCGAAGTTGCGGCGCTTGGCCCGCTCGCCCAGCCAGCGGGTGAAGAACGTCTTGCCGGACCCGTACTCACCCCGTACGGCCTTGAACACGGACCCCCCGGAGGCCACGGCGTCCAGCTCGGCGTCCAGGGCCGTCTCGAACCGGTCGAGGCCGGTTGCGAGCAGGTCGAGCCCGCTCTCCGGCACGGCTCCACGGCGCAGGGCGTCCAAGACGATACGGCGGCGGGCTGCGCTGACCTGGGCAGGGCGCTTGGAGGTGGTGCTCACGGGGACCAGTGTTCCATCTTCCCCGTGCAACGTGGCCTCGACGAAGTCCCCTGATACCCGGTTCATGACCCCGTCAGCTTGCTGTCTCCCTGCCCGTGGCCACGATCCTGAACCTGATCAGCGCGGTGTTCGCGGCCATCTCGTTGTTCGGTGAACCAGTTGACTGTCACCGGAAAGCGCTGATGGAATCACTCTCCGTACAGGTATCAGGGTGGGAAGTGGAGTCACATGGCGGCCCTCGACAACGTGAAACTGAAGGATGTTCTGGCGGATGTAGCCTCGGGATCCTTACAACTGCCCGACTTCCAGCGGAACTGGAAGTGGGACGACGACCGCATCCGGGCGATCATCGCGACGGTCACCCTTGACTATCCGCTGGGCGTCGTGATGACGCTTCAGACCGGGGGTGCGACCCGGTTCCGTTCCCGGACCCTCACCGGTGCACGGCCGGAAGGAGACCCTGCGGCCGACCTCCTGCTGCTGGACGGACAGCAGCGCCTCACCTCCCTCTTCCAGGCTCTGTGGCTCGACGCCCCGGTGGAGACAGCGGACTCCCGCAACAAGCCCATTCAGCGGTGGTACTACGTCGACATCGCGAAGGCCGTCGGACCATCCGCGGACCGCGACGAGGCCATCGTGTCCGTCCCGGCCGACAAGGTGCTCAGGACGGATTTCAACCGCACCGTGGTGCTGGATCTGAGCAGCACCGAGGCCGAGTGCGCAGCCGGCCTCTTCCCTCTCCACTTCGTCTTCGACGCCCAGCGCGTGAACGAGTGGAAGAAGGCGTACATCAAGGCGGACGAGGACCGGAACTGGGACCTGTGGGGCCAGTTCGACGAAGCGGTACTCCAGCAGGTCCGAGCCTTCCAGGTCCCGATGATCCGGCTGGGCGCCGCCACCTCCATGGACGCCGTCTGCGCAGTGTTCGAGCGGGTCAACACGGGCGGTGTGCCCCTGAACGTCTTCGAACTGCTCACCGCGACGTACGCCGGGGACCGCGACTACGTGGACCAGACCGGGGACTACTACCAGCTCCCCGAGGTGTGGCGGGAGATCAAGCAGGCACTGGCGCATAAGTACCCGGTCTTCGGCCGCATCGACAGCGGTCTTGAGAACGGGCTGAGCAGCATCGACTTCCTGCAGGCCATCGCACTGGTGCGCACCTGGGAGCGCAAGCAGGCGGGCCTCGGGGCCACGGTGTCCTGCAAGCGCCGCGACCTGCTGGACCTCCCCCTGGTCGACTTCGTCCGCCTGGCTCCCAAGCTCGCCGACGCCTTCGCGTGGGTGGGCGACTTCCTGGAACAGCAGTGCATCGTCCGCCCGGCCGACCTGCCGTACAAGACGCAGCTGGTCCCGCTCGCGGCCGTCCGCGCCATCCTCGACACGGCGATGGACGGTCTGGGGGCGGAGGAGAAGATCGAGCAGTGGTTCTGGTGCGGGGTGCTCGGCGAGATGTACGGCGGCTCCACGGAGACGCGCTTCACCAAGGACGTCGAGCAGCTCGTCCCCTGGATCGCGCAGGATGAGAGGGCACCCGAGACCGTCACGGAGGCCTTCTTCTTCGCCGACCGCCTCGACACCCTGACCACCCGCAACAGCGCCGCCTACAAGGGGATCTACGCCCTGCTGATCAAGCAGGGGGCGGTGGACTGGCACCACACGGATGCCCCGCTCAGCCCCGGCAGGCTGGACGAGTACGGCGTGGACATCCGGCAGGTCTTCCCGAAGACGTGGTTCCGGCGGGGCAACAGCGAGGGCCTGCCCACGAGTTCGATCGTGAACAAGACCCCCTTGTCGTACCGTGCGGCCATGGATATGACGGGGGCGCCGTCGTCGTATCTGTCCACGATGATCGCCGCGTCCGACATGCGTCCCGAGTGGTTCGACGACGTCCTGGCCACCCACCTGATCGATCCGGACGCCCTGCGCGAGAACGACTACGAGCGCTTCTACCGCGACCGCTCCAAGCAGTTGCAGGACCTGGTGCACTCCGCCATGGGCAAGAAGACGATGCTCCGCGACCTGCCGGAGGACGACGCCCGATGACGACCAGGCCTCAGGAGCGGGACATCACCTCGCTCAAGGGCAGGACCGTGTCCGTGCAGGAGATCCTCGACCTGTTCCAGGTCAGAGTCCGCGACCACCGGACGGTGCACCGGATCTCTCAGGCCCTGACGGACGCAGGGCTGACCACGCTGCCGGACTTCGCCGTGTGCGCCCTGCGCACCACTGTCGATGTCGTACCGCTGGCGGCTGTTCCCGCACAGCGCACGCCGGCCGATACGGAAGACGAGGCCGACGCGACGGACGAGGCCCTGCCCTCGCACGCTCTGCCCCAGCGGCTGCTGCTCGGCGACATCCCGTCCGCGCGGCGCGGCGTGGTGTCCGTGGGCCCCGGCACGCCCCTGTCCCAGACGACCTTTCTGATGCGTACGAAGGGCCTATCCCAAATTCCGGTGACCACCGGCATGGCGCAGGTCCACGGCGTCGTCACCTGGGGATCCGTGGCCAAGATGTACGAGGCGGGGAAGGAGGCCACCCTGGACAACGCGATGGAGAAGGACTCGCTGCCCGTCGCCGACGCCCGGCAGGAGTTCTTCGCCGCCCTCCCCGTCATCCGTGAGCACGGCTACCTGCTCGTCCGCGGCGACGACGGCTGCCTCTCGGGCGTCGTCACCGCCGCGGACGTCACGGAACGCTTCGAGGGGGCGGCCCGCCCCTTCTTCATCGTGGGCGAGATCGAGTCGCTGCTGCGCCGCTGCCTGGGCGCCGCACTGGACACGGAGACCATCAAGGCGGTCCAGACGAACAAGAAGCCGGAGCATCGCACCGGCCAGGTGTCGGACCTGATGTTCGGTGACTACCTGAGGCTCCTGGACGGCGACCAGACGAAGCAGTCCTTCGCCGAGCAGGCCGACCGCAACTGGGCGGCCCTGAAGTGGCCCAACATGCCCCGGGAGCAGTTCATCGGCCTGCTGAAGCGGGTGAAGGACATCCGCAACCGGATCGCCCACTTCGACGAGAAGCCCCTTCCGCCGGAGATGATCGACGAGCTGACGACCTTCGCGAAGGTGCTCCGGGCGTTCGCGTCGTGAGGTAGCGAGCAACGCGGGTGGACCGCTCAGGGTGCCTCAGGGCGAAGGTCACGAGGCACCCCGAGTCGTGGCCTCAGCCCGCTCCGAGGGCGAACTGCTCGCGCAGCAGTGCCTGGTGGAGCCGCAGGGTACGGCCGTCCGGCAGGGTTTCCAGAACCTGCACGCCGTCGTAGTTGAGGAGTTGCCGCAGGACGGCCGCGAAGCCGTCACCGCGGGTGACGGGCATGCCGGCGCGCTGGGCGAGCGCGGTCACGGGCAGGGTGCCGCCCGCGTCGAGCAGGGCGGCGAGCGCTTTGTGGACCTGCTCCTGGGGCGGCTTGCGGGCCAGGCCGCCCAGCTGGCCCTGATACGTCTCCGAGTCGAGCAGCGCCGTCACGAGCGCCTCCGTCCTGGAGACGGGGGTCGGGGTGAGGAGGGAGTCGTCTCCCCCGGTGGTCAGCTCCACGTCGAAGAGCGCCTCGTGTGTGCGCGCGAGTTCCGCCTGCTTCTTCTGGGACTTGCCCGTCGGCTTCTTCGGCGCGGACGGAGTCGCCCCGACGCGCAACTGAGTAGTGGCCTCACCCGGCAGCGGTGCCCTTCCCACCTCCTCCGGAGCCCACCAGAGGGGCCGCTGGTCGCCCAACTCCCGCCACCCTTGCGGCGGTTCCGCGCCGAAGGGCAGGAAGGCGAGCACGGGGATGGTGAACTCGGCGAGTGAGGCCCCACCGTGGTAGCCGGCCTTGAGTGCGGTGTAGCGGGAGTCGGCGTCCCACAGCGCCACGATGGACGCACCCGGCTCGGGCCACACCACTCGCGGGCCGGAGAGAGTGATCTCCCGGTCGGCGAGGGGACCGTCGGCGGGCAGGCGGTGTCGGGCGGACGCGGGCTCGACGGCGGCGTCGACCTTCCTGCCGTGCCGGTCGACGACGTGGCCGTGGTCGCTGGTGAGGATGGCGGCCATGCCCTGGGCCGCCGCCACCCGCAACAGGTCCCGCAGGCCGGGCACGTCATCGACCCGCCAAGCCCCGTCGCCGAGCTTCTGTTCCTTGGCGAGGCGGTCGTCGATGGCGTTGAGGACGACGGCGACATGTGTCCGGCCGTCGGCGAGCGCCTCCGTGAGCGCGAGGCCGAAGGTGTCGCCCGCGGTCTCGCTGCGCAGGTCGTCCTTGTGGAAGACGCCGGCCGGGGCTCCGCCCCACAGCTTCAGATTCGGGAAGATCCGCTTCTCGTCGGCCTGGGTGCCCTTCATCAGCGTGCCCGCGAACAGGGAGGTACGGGACACCGCCGTCAGGGTGGGCAGTGCGGCGGCCATCGCCCTGCGCTGCGGAGCGCCCTCGGGCAGCGGGTCGAACTCCGCCCAGGACGCGCGTAGTTCCTCGCCCAGTTCGTTCGCTATGGCCGCGCTCATGCCGTCGAGCACGAGCACCAGTACCCTCCGTTCCTCCCCGCGCCGGACGACCGGTCCGACCACGCGGTCGAGGAAGGTCTCGACGGTGAGCATGCCGCCGGGCTGGGTCCCGGCCTGCGTCCAGCCCGCCAGAGAGCGCGCGAAGAACGCGTCGATCTGCCGCCGCCGATCCCGGACGCGTGTGGCGAGGGTGTCGTAGGCGGCCTTGAGGACGGGGTCCGGGTCGCCGCCGGCCTCGATGTGCTCCAGGGCGAGGTCGACCCAGCCGGTCTCGGTGACGTGCCGCTGTATGGCGTCGGCGACCGTGGGGCTCTCGGGCGGCGTATCGGTCAGCAGCCAGCGGGCGAGGCGCTGTCCCATGCGGGCACGTTCGATGCGTGCGGACTCCTCCGGTTCGGCGGCGAGCCGGTGGTCCTCCAGACGCCGGACGGCGTCCGCCACCACGCCCCTGTCTCCCTCTGCGAGCGCCCGTCCGACGGCCGTGAACCGAGCATCGAGTCCGCCGCGCAGGACGGGGCTCACCGCGACGGCCTGCTCCGCGCCGAACTGGCGTGCGAGCGCGGCCGCCCGGTCGAGCACGGTGCCTGAGGTCCGGCGTGCCTCGCGGGCCTGGTCTCCGTCGTCGCCGGTGCGGTGTCCCGCTGTCAGCAGCGCGGTCACGTACTCCTCGGCAGCCCGGCCGAGAACGCTCACCAGGGTGTCGAGTTGTTCGCCGACCGCCGGGGGCTGATCACCGAAGAAGCGTTCGGCGCGGCCCCGTGCCTGGTACGTCTCGGGGGCGGGCTCGGCGTGTCGCCACAGTGCCGCGCAGACGAGTCCGAAGGCGGCGGCGTCCGCGCCCCGCTCGGCGTCGACGAGGGCGAGCAAGGCGCGCCCGGCGAGACCGGCCTGGTCCTCCTCTCCGAGGAAGGCGGTCAGCCCGGCGCGCTCCGGGCCGCGCAGCCCGAGGAGTCGCTCCGGAGCGCCGGGGCGTGTCGACCAGTGCAGCAGGGTCTGGGCGTCGAGCCGGTCGTCACCGGGACGTCGCGTGCCGCCCTCGATGTCGTAGCGGCCGAGGCGCAGGCGGCGCTGGGTGAGTGCGGTGAGTGCGTACTGGCGGGACAGCCAGCCGCCGGGCACGGGCTGCCAGCCGCCGGGCGGTGTGGCGTCGAGCAGGGCCTCGGCAGCCCAGTTGACATCCTTGAGACGCGGGTCGATCTGCCGGGCGCCGAACGCCTCGCGGACGACGTCCCAGCTGTCGACCGTGTCGATGCGCTGCTTGTGGACGCGGGCGGTGATAGCCGGGTCGAGTTCGTGCTGCTCGCGATCGGTGAGGATGACCAGGACGGCAGGGCCGGGCCGTCGGCCGGCCAAGTGGTCGAGGACGAGTTCGTGGACGGCGAGCGGTGAAGGCGCCACCGCGACACCGGCCGTCCGCCCGTCCGCCCAGGCGGGTTCCGCGGAACCGTCCCACTGGGGCGCGGACCGCAGCAGCACGACCCGGCGCCGGCCCCCGCCGTCTCGCGTCAGGGAGGCAGCGAGGGAGGACTGCGAGGACAGGTACTGGGTGACGGTCGCGGTGTTCAGCCGGACGGCGCCCGGGACCGCGGCGACAGTGTCCGTCATTCGACGACCTTCCAGGTGATCTCGATCGTCGCGTCGGGGTGGCGCGCGGCCAGTTCGGACAGTTCCGCCTGGAGGTCGGCGGCGGCCCGTGCGGCGGTCGTACGGCGGCCACCGGACCTGCGCGCGGTGCCGCTGCCGGAGGAGACCGGTGCGGGGTTCTCCTGCGGGGCGTAGGGGATGCGCGGGTCGCTGGTCGGCGTGTCCAGGGACAGGTCGCCCGCCGTGGGCTGGGGCTGTACGACCGGCGCGATGGGCTGGGCAGCGGCCTGGGTGCGCTTGACCAGGGCGACGACCTCGCGCTGTGTACGGGCCAGGGCGTCGCGCAGGTCGGCGGTGCGCTGGTCGTCGCGGGCCACGTTGCGCAGCGAGTCGAGCAGTGCCTCGCCCTCAGGGCCGAGCCCGGCGGCGAGTTCGAGGGTGCTCCATGGCGCGGAGGCGACGGCCTCGGCGACGCTGCGGGCCTGCTTGACGGAGGTGCCGTATCGGTCGGCGCTGGTCTCGCCCAGATCGAACGAGGCGAGGGCCTCCACGGTCTTCTTCGCCCCGGCCGCGCCCTTGCCAGCCTCGGCCGTGAGGGCGTCCAGCAGTTGCAGGGAGCGCCGGGCGAGCGGGAGGCGCCCGGTGTCGGCGGTCTGGTCGAGGCCGAGGAAGGTGGCGTGGGCCTCCAGCTGGTGCACCAGGTCGGCTGTGTGGTCCCGGTGGGCGCGGGCGGCCTCGATGATCTGGCGGGCGAACTGGTTGACCATCCGGCCGCGCCGCAGGGCGGGAGCCTTCTGCCCGAAGATCGTCTCGAAGCGCTGCCGTGCCGTGTCCCAGTCGGACTCGGCGGGCAGCGGCTGGCTGCGCAACGCGTCATGGTCCTTGATCGCGGACAGCTCGGGCGCGGGGTCGAGGACGGTGCCGACGCGCACCCACACCCGGTCGTCCATCTCGGCGAAGGCGGCGACAACGAGCCGGGCGAGGAAGTCGGGCAGCCCACGCGGGTCGGGCTTGTCGGTCCAGTCGGTGAGCGTGATCAGGGACAGGTCTCCGGTGACGCCCTGGGAGCTCGCGAGCTGGCGGAAGTGGTCGGCCCAGTAGCGGGACAGCTCAAAGTACGCCTCCTTCTGCTGCCCGAGCCGCAGGGGCCCGGCGATCCGCTGCATGAGCCTGCGGTCGGCGGCCGGGACCTCCACCCGCCCGTCCCGCGCTTCCGTGGCGGCCCTGATGTGGGTGAACACCTTCTTCGTGTCGGCGGGCTTCACGGCGGTACCGGTGCCGTCGGGGTCGAGGTCGGGGTGCGCCGGGTACTGATGGCCGAGCAGCTTGCCCGCGACATGCCGGATGCCGTCGTGCAGGCTCTGCCCGAAGGACAAGGTGAGGCCGTCCACGTCGGGCAGCGCCACAAGGTGGTCGTCGAAGTCGGGCACGACGTCGGCGGCCTGCTTCTGAGCGAGCCCGTACGCCTGCTTGAAAGCGCCCTTGACCTGCTTGAGCAGAGCCTCGCGCTGGGTCTCCAAGAGTCCCTTGGCGCGGCTGCGGTTGTCGGCGTTGAGGTGGCCGGCGTACTGGGTGTCGAAGCGGTGCTCGTCGGCGAGGGCCTTGTCGATGACGACGAGACGCCGGAAGTCGGCGAAGCGCTGCGCCGACAGATGGGCGGGCAGCCAGGCGACGATGCGGGACCGCTCGCCCTGCTGCCGCTCACGCAGCCGCCGGATGCGGTTGACGTCCTCGACCGGGCCCCACTCGCCCTCGTCGAAGGGGAGGTCTATGGCGATGCGCCAGCGGCCCTCCTCCTGCGGCATCAGGTCATGGTCGGGCAGTTCGTCCTCGTCGGCGACGTTCCCGAAGACGATCTCGGCCGTGCGGGCGGTGCCGCGCCAGGTGAAGCTGAGCTGGTCGCTCAACTGGCCGTGCTCGACGCCCAGTTCCTGGGACAGCAGACGGCGGGCGAGGGCGACGCGGTTGCCGGGGTTGTCGTTGACCTGGGCGTTGGCGATGACCGAGTCGACGTCGACGCCGGACAGTTCCAGCCGTACGCCGGGGTTGGCGTCGGTGCCGGTCTCCTTGATCTCGGGGAACCGGGCCGCCCACTCGGCGACCTTGTTCTTGATGATGCCGACCTCGGCGCCCGGGATGGGCGCGAGGACCGACCCGTAGTTGAGTGCGCCGAGCCGTCGGATGGTGAGCTCGGCCAGCGCGGGCACGCTGGGCGCGAGTGCGGACAGCAGGAGGGTGCACACGAGCCGGTTGTCGCCGGTGAACATCCGGCAGCGGTTGGCGCGCTGTGGGTCGGTGATGGCCTCGGGCCGGTTGCGGTACTGCTCGACGTCGTCCTCGGTGACGTCGTACGAGCTGAGGAGGTAGGGCCGCAGTTTGGTCTTGTAGAGCTTGTCTGCGGCTTCGAACACGACCTTCAGGCTGTCGGTGAACGGCTTGTCGCCGCCCTCCGCGATCACCGGGTAGAGGTCGCCGACGGGGACGAGCTGTCCGAGGCGGAGTTCGTCGCGGTGGTCGGCGAGCAGCTGCCCCATCAGCTTCAGACCGGTGCGGGAGCGCTGCAGCGCGGACGAGATGTGGACGAGGGTGTCCATGAACGCCGGCGAGAACGGGTACGTCAGCCGGAACGACTCCGCGTCCGCGCCGGTCATGCCCTTCTCCGAGCCGAGGAGGGTGTCCCAGACCTGCGGGCCGACCCGTTTGGTCTGCTCGAAGGCCGCGTCGACCAGCTGGACCGCCTCGTCGTTCTTGGGCTTGAGGAGGCGGGCGTGCGCGATCTGCGGGAGGTTGCGGTCCTCCAGGGTGATCTTGTCGAACCGGCCGGAGGCCAGGTTCAGGGTGTCCTGGATGGACGACTCGGCCGCACCCGACACCTCCTCGCCGACCAGCTCGCGCAGGTCGCGCTGGCGGGCGATGAACGACACGACGGGGATGGCGCGGCGGGCGTCGCCGCCTTCCACGAAATTGGTGATCTTGCTGGCCTCGCGGGCGACGAACCTCTGGTCGTGGATGAGGGTGGCGAGCCAGAGGATCAGTTCGTCCATGAACAGGATGAGCCCGTCGTAGCCGAGTGACTTGGCGTGCTCGGCGATGACGGACAGGCCGGCGTCGAGGGAGATGAAGCCGTGCTCGTCCTCGGCGGCGTTCCTGGTGAAGCCGGGGAGGAGGGTGGTGCCGGCGTCGTTGACCAGTTTGGCCCGCAGCTCGGCCGGGGTGGAGGGGTTGGTGAGGTTGAGCGCGGTGCCCGCCTCGTGGTTCTCCTCGGCGGCGAGCGCGGTGTCGAGGAGCTGCGGCGTCCAGGCGAAGCCCTCGCCCCACTCGTCCTCGTCATCGTCGTCCACGCCGGTGCCGAGACCGCGGATGACCGCCTCGTCGCCCATGTTGGCGCGCATGGCGCGGATGTCGGCGAAGAGGGAGTCGGTGCGGTACACCTGCGGGGTCGGGGCGTCCGGGTGCAGTTTCTTGACGTGGGTGACGTACCCGCCGAGCACCCGCTGTTCGAGGGCCTTCGCGCCGAGCATGTGGTACGGCACGAGCAGGAACCTCTTGCCGTCCGTGGTCAGCCACTCGTGCTTGGTCAGCACCGGGTCGAACTCGGTACGGGCACGGGCGGCCGGGTCGCCGCTGAGCAGCGCGTACAGCACGGCCATGAAGTGCGACTTACCGGAACCGAACGAGCCGTGCAGGTAGGCCGCCTTCGAGCGGTGCCCGTCGAGCGAGGACTTGATGAGCGCCAGCGCCTCGTCGAAGTTCTCCAGCAGCCGCTCCGTGACGACGTAGTCCTTGAGCGCGTTCCGGGCGCCCTCCGGCGTCGTCGCCTCGGCGAGCGACAGCACGAAGTCGGAGGTGGAGATGTTCTCCTTGATGTCGATGACATCGCGGAGGAGGGGCGGCTGCTGGGCCATTACCGGTCACGCTCTCCATCTGGTGGCCTCGGCCACCGCTTGTCCTCGATCATGCGGATGTCCGCTGTGGGTCCGGCAGACCGACGACGGCGAAGCCGACCGACCGCAGCGAAGGCGGGCCGCTGCCCCGCCCGCGCCGGAAGCCTCCGGCCGCCGGGAAGGCGCTTGCTCCCCCTTGCGCTGTATACCCGCCTTCATGCCGATCGATCAACCGGTGACCTGCAGGCCCCCGCCCACCGGAAACCGATCAGGACCGTCGAAGACATCCCGCGGGCCACTCGTACGAGAAAGTCGTACCATTGCGGTACGGTTTTCCCGTACCACCAGGAGAGGGGTGCCGCAGATGACCATAAGCGCCAGCGAGGCCCGCAAGGATCTCTTCCCACTCATCAAGCGCGTCAACGACGACCACACCCCCGTGCGCATCAGCTCCAAGGGCGGTGACGCGGTGCTGATGTCCGCCGAGGACTACGACTCCTGGCAGGAGACCGTCTACCTGCTGCGCTCCCCCGCCAATGCGCGCAGCCTCATGGAAGCCGTCGCACGGGACAGGGCCGGCGAGGCCGTGGTCACCAAGACCATGGCGGAGCTGGAGGAACTGGCGGGTGACGGGTGAGGAGCGTCCACTTCGACCCGGCCGGATGGGAGGACTTCCTGTTCTGGCTGGGCTCGGACCGCGCCATGGCCCGCCGGATCACCCGGCTGATCGCCGAGATCCAGCGCACGCCCTTCACGGGCATCGGCAAGCCGGAGCCGCTGAAGGGCGACCTGTCCGGCTACTGGTCCCGGCGGATCGACGACGAGCACCGGCTCGTCTACCGGGTGGACGAGAAGGAAGTCAAGATCCTCAAGGCCCGCTACCACTACTGAGGCCACCGCTCCCCGTCGCGGCCGTGCCGATCGCGTCTTCGACCCGACCGTTACGCGTGCAGGGGTTGTCGGCGCGCCGACCGCGCCGGGTGCCAGTGAGGCATCCCTGCGGCAAAGCCTTTGGCGTTGCAGCTCACCGTGCGTCGATGCGATGATCGCGCGCATGTCTGATCACGGGGGAGGCGGTGGAACGGCGGAGGGAACGCGCCGGTCCAGGATCTACGACTACCTGGAGCCGACCGCTCCGGCGGAGCCGGCCCAAGCCACTCCCCCGCCCCCTCCTGAACGCGTTCCGGATACCGCTCCTGAGCGGCATGTGACGGACCAGGCAGCCATCCACCACCGTCGTCGGCGGCGCGAAGCCGCCGCTCTGCTCGGTGAGTTCCGGCGTACGGCGGTTCTGGTGCCCCTGTCGGCGGACGGTGACCCGCTCATCGGGGAGTTCGGCGGTATCCGCTGGATCTACGCCTTCTCGGACGAGCTTTCCCTGGCCCGGTTCGCCATCGCAAGGGGCGAAGGAGCGCGGGAGTGGACGTACGACCGTGTCCTGGGCGCCCGGCTGCTGGACGTGGCCATCCCGGCGATGCCGGTGCCGTACGGGGTGGCGCTGGATGTCGGCGCCGAGGGTCAGGGCGCACTGTTCCCGCCGGTCATGGGGATCGTGCCGGACGCGGCGGCGCTGGACGCGGACGTGGACGCAGGCACGAACGACATGAACGGGATGGCCCCGAACGGGGAGGAATCGACTCGATGAGCGACGGCGGGGGCGGCGAGGGCAAGGACCTTCAGGTCGAGGGCCTGGCCCTGATCACCGAAGGTATCAACCTGGCCATGTCGGAGCTTCGTGAACTCGGCATGGTCGGTGAGGCGAGCGTGGGCCGGGGCTTCGCCGATCTGGCGCTGTCCGGGCTGGAGTTGGGGCATGGAGCACTGACGTCGGCGCTCGACACGTTCTGTGAGCGCTGGGAGTGGGGGGTTCGCACGCTGGTCCTGGAGGGCAGCGCCTTCGCGGACGCGGTGGGTCTGGCGGCGGGGACGTTCCACGAGACCGACCAGTACATCGAGGGCACCTTCAAGATCGCGGCGAACTCCGTCATGGGCAACCCTCACCTCAGCGAGGACCAGGTCACCCGGATGTCCTGGGGCGAGATCGGCGACAACCACATGTTCGCCACCTCCGACTGGAGCGCGGAGTCCTGGGAGCGCGCGCAGAAGAACACCGACCAGGCCTGGAACGACACCCAACGTGATGTCATGACGTCGCCCCTCCTCGAGAACGGGCCCCTCGACCCGCAGAAGGCGACGGGCATGACCGACCAGGAGTACGAGGCGTCGCTCGACCAGCTGTACGGCCCCTCCCGCGAGGAACGTGAGCAGGCGGTCCAGGCCGAGGGAGAGCAGCGGAGTGGGGGCGGCAGCTGATGGGTGGCTGGGTCCCGGACGGTGTGGAGGACAAGCTCAAGGGTGCCGCCAACGCCGTCGTCGGCAAGGCCGAAGAGGTCTACGACGACGGTAAGGAGGTCGTCGGCAGGGCCATCGACGAGGGCACCGACTACGCCGGCAAGCGCCTGGACGATATGGGTCTCCACCAGGCGGCAGACAAGGTGGAGGACTGGGGCGACAGCACCGCTTCCGCCCTGGGCGCCACCCCCGGCGAACAGCAACTCGGGGAGACCGAGCAGGCCAACGAACTGATCCACGGCAATGTCGGCCGCATCCAGGAGAGCGCCAAGCACCTCAAGGACTTCCACACGGCCTTCGACAAGGTCGGCGACGGCATGCGCAAGCTGGACTCCTCCCACTGGAAGGGCCAGGCCGCCGACACCTTCCGCGAGAAGTTCGCCATGCACCCCAAGAAGTGGCTGCACGCGGCGGACGCCTGCGACAAGGCCGCGAAGGCGCTCGACTCGTACGCGGACACGGTCAAGTGGGCCCAAGGCCAGGCCCAGGACGCCATCGACGCCTACAAGGCGGGCATGAAAGCGTCCAAGGCGGCCGTGGAGGCATACAACGACAAGGTCGACGCCTACAACGCGAAGGTGAAGGCCGGTGAGGACCCCGGCCCCAAGCCGGCCGAGTTCAGCGACCCGGGCAAGGCGGACATCGCCCGCGCCCACGAACTCCTCAAGGAGGCCCGCCGCCAGCGCAACGAGGCCGCCCGCACCGCCACCACCTCGGTCAAGACAGCCCTGGAGCACGCCCCCGCCGAACTACCGCCCGCCCTCAAGCTCGCCGCCAACTTCGTGGACCAGGGTGCGTCATCGGCCGTGGAACTCACCCATGTCGTCGGAGGCGTCGTCAAGGGCGGCGCCGGCATCATCACCTTCGGCCGCGGCATGAACGCGCTCGACCCGTACAACCTCGCCCACCCCGCCGAGTACTACCAGAACGTCAACATGACGCTCGCGGGGCTCACCTCGACGGTCGCCCACCCCGACCGGGCTCTCAAGGACGCCTGGCAGTCCGCCAAGAAGGACCCGTCCGAATACGGGGGCCGCGTCGTCCTCGACCTCCTCGGAACCAAGGGGGCGGGGGCAGCGCGTGGAGTGGCGACGGGCGGCATCAAAGGCACGCTCAGACACACCGTCGAGGATGTGCTCGAGTCGGGCAAGAAGCCGGAGACGCCGGCGCGAGAGAGGGTCAGCGACGGTCCCGGCCGGGACTCGCGTCAGCCCGACGCGGTGGAGTCGCGGGGCTCCGACCCGATCGACTTCGCCACCGGCCGGATGTACCTCCCCCAGACAGACGTGAGCCTGCCCGGCGCCCTTCCCCTGGTGTTCAGACGCCGCGTCGAGTCGGGCTACCACCTGGGCAAGTGGTTCGGCCCGTCCTGGTCCTCCACCGTCGACCAACGCCTGGAGATCGACTCCGAGGGCGTCATCTTCGTCACCGAGGACGGCCTGCTCCTCGCCTATCCCCACCCCGCGCCGGGCGCACCGACCCTCCCGGGCCACGGCCCCCGCTGGCCCCTGGCCCGCGAGGACGGCGGCTACACGGTCACCGACCCCGCTACCCGCCGCACCTGGCACTTCACCGACCGCCGGGACGATCTCGCCGTCCTCGAACAGATCGACGACCGCAACGGCAACTGGCTCACCTTCGAGTACGACGCCGAAGGCACCCCGCTCGGCATCGTCTCCAGCGCCGGCTACGACGTACGCGTCACCACGGAGGCCGGCCGGATCACAGCCCTCCACCTGGCCACGACCGGTCAGGAACTGAAGCGCTACGGCTACAGGGACGGCAACCTCACCGAGGTCGTCAACTCCTCCGGCCTCCCCCTCCGCTTCACCTACGACGAGGCCGGCCGCGTCACCTCCTGGACGGACACCAACGGCTGCGCCTACGCGTACGAGTACGACGACCAGGACCGCTGTATCGCCGAGGGCGGCACGGACGGCCACATGACCCTGCGCGTCTCGTACGACGACACGGACCCCGACACGGGCCTGCGCGTCACGACCACCACGACCGGCGAGGGCCACACCCGCCGCTTCGTCATCAACGAGGCGTGGCAGGTGGTCGCCGACATCGACCCCTTGGGCGCGGTCACCCGCTACGAACGGGACCGCTACAACCGCCTGCTGTCCCTGACGGACCCCCTGGGCCACACGACCACGTTCCGCTACGACGAGTCCGGCAACCCCACGGTCGTCACACGCCCGGACGGCCGCGAGGCGAGAGCCGAGTACAACGACCTCGGCCTGCCGACACGGGTGGTGAACCCGGACGGCACGGTGATCCGCCAGACGTACGACGAACGCGGCAACCGCACATCGGTGACCGCCCCCACCGGCCTCACCACTCACTTCACCCACGACGACGCGGGCCGACTGACCGCCGTCACCGACGGCCTCGGCCACACGACGACGGTCCGCTGCGACCCCGCCGGTCTCCCGTCGGAGATCACGGACCCCCTCGGCGCGGTCACCCGCTACGAACGTGACCCCTTCGGCAGACCCGTCACCATCACGGACCCGACAGGCGCGGTGACGCGGCTGGAGTGGACGGTCGAGGGCCGCCTCGCCCGCCGCACGGCCGCCGACGGCACGACGGAGTCGTGGACGTACGACGGCGAGGGCAACTGCACCACCCACACCGACCCGATGGACGGCGTCTCCCGCTTCGAGTACACCCACTTCGACCTGCTGACGGCCCGCACGGGCCCGGACGGCGTACGCCACGAGTTCACGTACGACCTGGAGCTGCGGCTCACGAAGGTCACCAACCCGCAGGGCCTGACCTGGAGTTACGAGTACGACTCGGCAGGCTCGCTGATCGCCGAGACGGACTTCGACGACCGCACGCTCACTTACGAACACGACGCGGCGGGCCGACTGATCTCCCGCATGAACGCCCTCGGCCAGGTGGTGTCGTTCGAGCGCGACGCCCTGGGCCAGCTGCTCCGCAAGAACGCGGCGGGCGACGTCACGACCTACGCGTACGACATGACGGACCAGCTCGCCCAGGCGACGGGCCCCGACGGTACGACGCTGACGATCCTGCGCGATCGGTTCGGCCGGGTGCGCTCGGAGACGGTCGACGGCCGCGAACTGACGTACACGTATGACGATCTGGGCCGTCGAACAGTCCGCACGACGCCGACCGGCGTGACGACGACCTGGACGTACGACGCGGCGGGCCGCCGCACGGGGATGACAGCCGCGGGCCACACCATCGACTTCACCTACGACGAGGCCGGCCGCGAACTGACCCGCCAGATCGGCGAGACGGTCACCTTGGCGCACACATTCGACTCCGTGGGCCGCCTGACCACCCAGTCGGTGACCGGCACGTTGGGCCGCTCGATCCAACACCGCGCGTACACCTACCGCGCCGACGGCAATCTGACCGGCATCGACGACCGGCTCTCCGGCACCCGCCGCTTCGACCTCGACGCGGCAGGCCGCGTGACGGCGGTCCACGCGGCCGACTGGACCGAGACATACGCCTACGACGAGGCGGGAAACCAGACCTCGGCGTCCTGGCCGTCGAACCACCCCGGCCAGGAGGCCACCGGCCTCCGCGCCTACATGGGCACCCGCATCACCCGCGCGGGAGGCGTCCGCTACGAACACGACGCGTTGGGCCGCATCACCCTCCGCCAGAAGACCCGCCTGTCCCGCAAACCGGACACTTGGCGGTACGAGTGGGATGCCGAGGACCGTCTGACGTCGGTGACGACCCCGGACGGCACGCGCTGGCGGTACACGTACGACCCGCTGGGCCGCCGTACAGCGAAACTCCGCCTGGCGGACGACGGCGAAACGGTGGTCGAGCGCGTCGTCTTCACCTGGGACGGCACCACCCTCTGCGAACAGACCACCACATCTCCGGCCCTGCCCAACCCGGTCACCCTCACCTGGGACCACCAGGGCCTGCGCCCCCTCACCCAGACCGAACGCATAACGGCGGCAGACGCTCCCCAGGAGGAGATCGACTCCCGCTTCTTCGCCATTGTCACCGACCTGGTCGGCACACCCACCGAACTCGTCGACGAACAGGGCGAGATCGCCTGGCGGACGCGAAGCACACTCTGGGGGACGACCGCCTGGGCGGCGGACAGCACCGCCTACACGCCCCTTCGGTTCCCCGGCCAGTACTACGACCCCGAAACGGGCCTGCACTACAACTACTTCCGCCACTACGACCCCGAGACGGCCCGCTACCTGACCTCGGATCCCCTAGCCCTCACCGCCGCACCCAACCCGGCCACATACGTCCACAACCCACACAGTTGGATCGACCCGCTGGGTCTGGCACCCGAATATCACGAGTTCCACACGGTTCAGGACCGGGCCAATGCCGAGCGTCTCCGCGGGGATGGCAACCCGTGGCCGACCGAAGACATTCGCGGCCAGTACGGGGAAGGTGTTTATTCGTGGGGCTCCTTGGAAGAGGCGGTCCGATACGCAGAACGGATCCGAAGCCGCGGCGGCGAGGTGGATATTCTCAACTTCCGCGTTTCAGCGGAAGATTTCGCCGCCATGAAGAAGGCGGATATCGTCTCCATGACCCCCGACCAGGCAGAAGCATTTGTCGACGCGCACAGTCGACTCTACGGAGACGGCCTCCCTCACGGCTACGATTACATTCGAGGCCACACCGGGATGGGTGACGAACACTACTTCGCTCGCCATGTGTTCCCGAAACTGAAGTTCTGACACGGAAGAGGGGACATGACCAGAACGGTCAAGTATCGCCTGCGCAGCCCCATTGGCGGACTGGCCGCCAACCTTACGGCACATGCACGGCCTTCCGCAGCATCAGACCCCCCGGACGTGCAGATCCACGGCAACGTACGCCTAGCCCTGCCACCGGGTGGACTGCACTGGAAAGATCTCGCATGGCTGTCCTTCGGTGTCGCCCTGAACGCACCGGAATTGGCCAAGAGATTCCCTCAGGGGATCACGATCCACGTCACTTCTATCCACGCGCCATTGAGCGACTACCGCTCCGAAGTCGCAGCGCTTGCGATGAACCTGTGGCTGCGCGAGGAATTCGAAATTCCCTTTAATGACGTAGTCGCAGAGTTCAATGCATCGTCCGGAGATTATGAATTTAGATGGAACGATGAGAGAGACCCCTTCTCCGACCCTTTGATTAAGCCACAATAAACTGGCAGAGGCGGTCGGCCGTCCGGGCCCACAGTCAGCTTCGGCAATCTTTGAAAGAAACACCCCGCGTCCAGGAGCGCGGGTGCCCCAACTGGGAGGCCTTCGCCGACGGCGATTGGGAGAGGGCGCTGTCGCTGGCCGACGAGAGGCGGCGAGGAGTACGCCCACGTACTCCTCCGGGCGTCCCGACTGGGCCCCGTCCTGTTCTGCCCCGATGGTGATCGCAGAAGCTGTCGGCGTCCGCCTTATAGGCCGCCCGTTCGAGGTGGCATGGTCCATGTGGCGTGCGGCCCGTTCGGCTGGTTGAGTGACACCTTCAGTTGGTACGTGACGACTTGGGGGGCCAAGGCATGACTACGGACACTCACGACGGACCGGATCCGGAAGAAGCCGGAGGTGGGCAGCGAGTCCTCGCGCTCCTGGACAAGGCGATCGACCTTCAGACCCCACTGGTGCGTAGGAACATCGCCCGAGCACGCCAGCGGAAACCCGAGGCGACCCCGGCAGAGGTGCTCCGGAGTCTGGAGCGCATGTACGTCAGCGCCCTGAGCGGGACGGGTGCCGCGGTGGGAGCTACTGCGGCCGCGCCCGGCGTCGGCACGGGAGTCGCACTGGCGATGTCGGCGGGCGAGACTCTCTCGTCTCTCGAGCTGAGCGCCCTCTTCGCGCTCTCGGTCGCCGAAGTCCACGGAGTCCCCATCGCCGAGGTCGAGCGCCGCCGGACGATCGTCATGGGAGTCATGCTCGGCGGGAGCGGCTCCACCACCATCGGCAAGGTCGCCGGGCGCACGGGCCAGCACTGGGGACGCCAGGTGGTCGCCAAGGTGCCGGTGGAGACATTGCGTCAGATCAACAAGGTTCTCGGGCCGAACTTCATCGTGAAATACGGGACCAAGCAGGGCATCATCGTGCTCGGCCGGGTGGCACCGTTCGGTATCGGCGCGGTGATCGGTGGTGGCGCCAACGCCGCCCTCGCCACTCTGGCGGTGAGGGCCGCTCGTCGCGCGTTCGGCCCGGCGCCGACGTCATGGCCGGGGATGGCGGGCGGCACGGCGTCGACGGCCGAGGACGAGCAGGGCTGACGCGCGGTGCGCTGTCACCGCCTGACGGGTGCGCCTGACGAACTCACGCTGTGGCGACCTGCTGAGCCAGCAGCAGTGCGAGCGGGCCTCCTTGGAGCAGGAAGCGTCCCTCGGTGGCGGCCCGGATCGCGGCAGGCATCGGCCACCACGTGAGTGTGAAGCTCTCCTCGCTGGGTGTGAGTTGCTGCGGGCCGCAGGTGAGACCTTCGGCCAGGAAAAGGTGGATGCGGGCGGTGGAGTTCAGGGTGATGGCGTACGAGCCGAGGGACCGCCAGGTCTGGGCCGTGACGCCGGCTTCCTCGCGCAGTTCGCGCCGCGCGCACTCGTCCGGTGTCTCGCCGTCCTCCCTGCGGCCTCCGGGCAGGAACACGTACTCGCCGCCGTGCTGGGGGAATTCGGCGGTCAGGACGGCGACCATGCCGTCCGCGTCTCGGGCCACGATGACAGAGGCGTCGCGCATCGCCCCCTGTGAGGATGTATCGGTCATGGCCGGGGAGCGTAACCGCCTACTCTGACAGCCAGACCGCGGGCTTGGTCCGGATCGTTGTCGGCCAGTTCAACGCAGTTCTGTGTCTAGGTGTAGGAGCCGGTTCGCCCGTTCGGGGTTACTGGTTGCATGGGGCGCTTTCCTAGTCTGTCGGCATCTGGTCGAAGTGCTGGATCGCTGTGGAGATCAGGTCGCGGACGGTGGTGCCGTAGACCGCCGACTGTTTCAGGAGGGCGAACGCCTTGGTGTACAGCTCGATTTCTCGGGGCTGGGTGACGGACAGCTCGGCCGAGTAGGTCTCCATGAGGACGAGTCGGCTGTCGAACATCGAGAACGCGTTGCCCGGCCAGATGAAGGTGGGGGCGGACTTCGGGACGATGCCCAGGCTGAGGCGGGGAAGTCGCATCACCGCCAGGAGGCGGTCGAGCTGGCCCTTCATCACTTCTGGGCCGCCGAAGTTGGTGTAGAGAGCCTGCTCGCCGAGGAGGACGTTGAAGACGCGGTCGCCCTGGTACAGGTACTGCTGGCGCTCAAGTCGCTTTGCCACGGCCGCTTCGGCGTCATCGGGAATCTCGTAGTAGCTGACGCCCTGTCGGAGGACTTCGGCAGCGTACTCCGCGGTCTGCAGGGTGCCCCAGATAAGCGTGGGGTGCCAGACGCGGAAGACCTTGGTCCTGGCGTACACGGAGATCGCCTGACGCTGTCGTCTCTCGACGCCCGTCCGGAGTTGCCGTCGCCATTCGAGCCACAGCTCGTCGACGTGGCGGACGATCGCGACCAGGTCACCCAACTGCTCGCCCTGGCCGGTCGTCTCGCACCAGACGCGGATGTCGTCCTCGCTGGGGCGCTGCTTGCCGTTCTCGATGCGGGAGACCTTCGACTCCTGCCAGGCGGTGGCACGCGCGAAGGCCCGGCCGCTGGCGAATCCGGCGTCCTTCCGAAAGCCACGCAGCCGGGCACCGAGCGCCTGCAGCGCCTCTTCTACCTGTTTGCTCATGGGTCGGTCAGGGTTTGTACGCGGGGTGGGGAATGGCGGCGGTCCACAGCAGATCCCTCAGGCGCAGGCACTCGGCCACGGTGTCCGGGTCCTCGACGATCTCCGACCCGAGCACTCTGCCGTCGGAGTCGAAGTGCCCCACGGCGAGGAGGCGGTTGTCGTACAGCCACCAGTCGTTTCCCCCCATGGGGAAGGCGACGCCCTCGGGCAGGCGGTGTCGGGGCAGCCAGCGGATCTCCTCGCCGGCCTCCTCGTTGAGGGCGGTGGTGGCGTGCTCCCACCGGATGTAGGGGGTGTGGGGCTCGGTGACCACGCGGACGCGTCGGACGGTCTTCCCTTCACCGGTGACGCGCCTGATGAGCTGCGCCCACGGCTCCATGTAGGAGTAGTCGACGCTCTCGCCGCGGAGCCAGCTCGTGAAAGGGCTGTCCTCGTCGGGGACGGAGTAGTCGTCCCTCAGCTCCAGGTGGAATGCGTCCTGCGCGAAGCTCTCAAAGAGCTGGTTGCGCTCGGCGCTGGAGATCAGCTCCACGCGGTTCCTCCAGTAGGGCGGTGATCGCGGTCCTGGACACCTCGACCACGGTCTCGTAGTCCGGAATCTCCATCTGGGCCAGGGCCTCGGGGTCGGTGACCTCCCGGCCCTGGACGACGAACGTACCGCCCGGCGTGAGGATCATGATCGGATCCTCGACGCGCCTGACCTCCCCGGTCGGCAGGCCGTCCTTCGCGAGGTGCTCGAACAGCTCCGTGGGCACCTCCACCGCCGTCTCCCCCTCCGGGATCTCAAGCTGCATCAGCAGGTCGTTCGCGAAGATCCTCCAGCCCTGGACGAGGTAGGTGTCCCGGTCGGTGGCGTACAGGGTCGGGCAGTCACCGACCGTGGAGTTCTTACCAAGGAACCGTAGCTTCATGGTCGTTCTCCTGTCTGCTGCCTTGCTCAGGTTTGCGCGACCCGACGATGGTCCGCGGAGGGTTCTGCGTCGTCAATCGACTTGCCGCAAACTCGCGCAATCTCCTTGGGACTTGCGTGAGGGCCGCTCTACGTTCGTCTTCGAACCCGAGCGGCCGAGATAGCCACCGCGCGTTGCGGTACCGCGGGAGATGCGCTGTGGCCTTCGTGGCCGACAGGCGCAGGGCTCCAGCCTCGACAGCCTGCGCATCCACACGCAACTGATCACGGACAGCATCGAAGCCACCCTGAGGACGGAGCTTTACGCCGTGTTGAAGCACCGAGCATTGCGAAGTATCTGCGACGTTGCCCCGGTCCGCGTCACGATGGACCGCACGCTCCGGGTCAAGGTCATCGATGCCTGCGGAATGACCTGCACCTTCTGCCACAACGAAGGCACACCCGTCAGCGCCGACAACCACGCTCGGACCGCCGGCGAGTTCGGCGCTGTCGGCCGGTCGGGACGGGTCTCCATCTACCTGGCGACCAACGGAGCGCGCTTCGTGGCAGCTCCCGTGTTCCCTGATGACTCCTTCCGTGCCGCCTTGGCGGGACTGCGTGACGCCTTGGGCTTCGACGAGGTTCACCTCACGGGAGGGGAACCGACCCTGCACCCCAAACTCGCGGCGATCGTCGCCGCAGCCAGGGAAGAGGGATACGGCGTGGGCGTCACCTCCAACGGTGAGAACGGCGCCAAAGTCCTCCCCGCGTGCGCGAAGGCGGGCCTGGGCCGCGTCAACTTCTCGATCTTCGGCACCACACCCGGGGAACTGGCACAGGTGCAGAACGTCCGGTTCCGGACGGTCTCCCTGGCGGCGCGAAAGATCGAGGCCCTGGATCGATCGATCCAGGTGGCGACCGAGGAGGGCGTCGGCGTGAACGCGAACGTGGTCATCCCAGACCGCAGCCACATCGAGCGCGTTCACCGGCTCCTGGACCGGTACTCTCCGCAGGTGTCGTTGAGGATTCTGTCGTCGCTGGCCGACGGGGACAGGTCGCTGGACGCCATCGACGAGCTTCTCGGCGGCCTCGGCGCGGTACCTCGGGAAGTCCACGTCATCGCCGGTACCTCCGGCTTCCGCATCACCTACACGCTGCCCGGCGGGCGCCTGATCAAGGTCAAGCACATTCGGCCCCTGCGCCTGCCCGAGACCTGCGCAAGCTGCCGCTTCAACAACGCGACCGACTGCCATGAGGGTTACTACGGGATCCGTCTCTACCGCGCCCCCAAGGGGACCTTCCACGTAGGCGTCTGCATTCAGCGCATGGATCTCTGTCTGCCCGTCGACGAGTTCCTGAACAGCGCCGTGTGCGGCGAGATCAAGAAGATGCGCGAGCAGGAGTTCCACGACCTGACCGCCCAGATCGTCACATGAGAAGGAGAACCGTGGCGCAGAACGAATACGAAGCGAAGTTCCTGGAGATCGACGTGGAGGCCACCCTCGACGCTCTGCGCGCCGCCGGGGCGGAACAGGTCTTCCCCAAGACCATGTTCACGCGCCTGATCTTCGAGAACGACGCCGTGCAAGGCGAGCAGTGGCTGCGGTTGCGCGACGAGGGCGGCAAGACGACGCTCACCCTGAAGCAGGTCACCGACGCGACGCACATCCACGGGACCACCGAGATCGAGATCGAGGTCGACGACCTGGCCAAGACCGCGGAACTCCTCGCGGCGCTCGGCCTGCGACAGGTCCGTTACCAGCAGAACTACCGTGAGGAATGGCAACTGCGTGGTGTGACCTACGACTTCGACACCTGGCCGGACCTGCCCACCTTCCTGGAGATCGAAGGCTCTTCCGAGGCGGCCGTGAAGGAGGCGGCGGAGGGTCTCGGACTGGACTACGACCAGGCCCGCTTCGGCAGCATCGATCTGATCTACAAGAGCGAAGTGGGGCGTGACATCCTCGCGGAGCCCACGCTCCTCTTCGCCTGATCCGGCCTGCACCTCGGCGGTACGCCCGCGAGGAGCGGCCTGCCTTCCGGCGTCACCGCCTCAGAGCTGGATTGGGCGATCACCTGCCCCTGTCCAAGTTCAGGTGCCGCGTAAGGGACACACGCAGGGCCCTCGGCGAGCACACGCCTGCCGAGGGCCCTGGCCTGTCAGAGTGCCGCGAACTCGACGAACGCGGTCCACGCCGTGGGGTCTACGGCCAGTGGGGCACGGGTGGTGTCCTTCGAGTCGCGGACGTGGACCGCGCCGGGGCTGGCAGCCACTTCGACACACTGGCCGCCCTCAGCGCCGCTGTAGTTGCTCTTGACCCAGACAAGTGCAGGCACGGGATCGCGCTTTGCTTCAGCGTTCATCTCTCTCCCAACAACTTCTCGATGAAGGCCAGGGACTCACTCGGGGTGAGTGCCTGCGCTCGGATGATCCCATAGCGCGCGGACAGCGCATGGACCGCGTCTCGCTCCGTGACCAGTGTGCTCCGACCTTGAGCCTCCATGTAACCGACCTGTTGTCCCTGCTTCGGCATCAGCAAGGTGAACGCGCCATCGACACCAGCATTGTCCTCACGGTCGAGCGGCATCACCTGAAGCTCGACGTTCCGCTTCTGACCGAGCAGAAGCAACTGCTCAAGCTGTCCGCGCCACACCTGCTCACCGCCGAGCGGCCGTCTGACAACCGGCTCCTCCATGACGAAGCTCAACAACGGCGCGGGCCATCTGTCGAAGACCTCCTGCCGTGCGAGCCGCGCCGCAACGCGCTGCTCGATGGTGGCCTCGTCCAGCAGTGGGCGCCGCATCCCCAGCAAGGCCCGCGTGTACTCCTCTGTCTGCAAGAGGCCGTTCACCATGTGGGTGTCGTACACGTGAAGCTCGACCGCCTCGGCCTCCAACTTGGCCGCGTCCCGGAAGAACGCCGGATACTGAGCCCGAGCCACCTCCTCCTTGCTCGCGCCCAACACCCCACCCGCGCCCAGTACTTCATCTGACTGGTCGATGAACTTCGGCGGCGGGATACGTCTCGCCTGCTCGAACGACGCGATCGTGGAAGCCGAGTAGCCGGTCAGCGAGCCGAGCTTCGCGCGGTCCATCCCCGCCCGCTCCCGGAACAGCTTTAACTGCCGCCCGAACACGGAGAGCGTGCCCGTCCCGACCTCATACTCCGACTGCTGAACCTCGTCGTCCACGCCGCGACTCCTCCCGTACGACCACCACAGCCACCGGACCCCGCCCGCCCAACGCACCGCCCGGGAACCGGTCACGCCACCACCACGTACAAGCGCGCCGCCCTCGTGTACAGCCCGCACCCGTCAGCACGTCGCGCCTGGTCAACGCTACGCAGAGTCCGCGACTGTTGACTCCATGAAGTCAGCAACTCCCCCGAACGGGCATATGCCAGAGCGCCTCGCGCCCGAACGCGAGTTCACCATGCGCTTCACCTCGACGCCGCGCGGTGCCCGCCTCGCCCGCCGACTCGTCTCGCACCGCCTGCACGACTGGGGCCACCCGTACACGACCCCGGTCAACGAGACGCTCACCCTCATCACGGCGGAACTGAGCGCCAACGCCGTACGCCACGGCCACGTCCCCGGCCGTGACTTTCACCTCCAACTCACCCTGGCCGAGGGCGTCGTCCGCGTCGAGGTGACCGACACCCGCGCCGAGAAACAGCCACCCGCCACTCCCTCGGCGACCGACTCGCTGTCCGAGTCCGGCCGGGGGCTGCTGCTCGTCGCCGCCCTCGCGGACGACTGGGGCGTCAGCCCTCGCCGGGCCGCTCCGGGCAAGACCGTGTGGGCGGATCTGCACGTGCGGAGCCAAGGCCACCCGCTCACGCACCGGGTGGCCCCTGGACCGACGGACCTCGATCTCCTCCTGGCTACGGCTTCGCTGCTGCGCGACGACCACGGGTCGCGGCCGGAGGACGCCAGCCGCGGAGGTCGTCGTCTGTGAGTCCGTGCTCGCCCTGCTTCTGCTGGCGGTAACCGGCGAAGAAGTCCGCCGGGGAGCCGCTGTAGAGCATGTCGAACTCGTTGTGCCACTGAGACAGCCACGGCTGGAGTTCCAGCAGGCCGGCGAGGAACGGCGTGATCTCCTCGGTGGACAGGGCGGTGTTGGTGAAGTACGTGGCGAGGGCCTGCGCTTGTTCCCGGTGGTCCCAGCCGGCCCACCCGTACAGCTCGGGCGTGGCGGCGTTGGTCTGCCCGTAGGAGATGAAGCGCTCCTTGGGCACGTCGAGCTTGCCGCGCGCCTTCCAGTAGGAGGGACGGAGGAAGTCGGCCGAGGTGTACTTCGGCGGTACGGGGATGGAGTCCCGGATCTTCCGCTTGGCGGGCTCGTCCGGCGCGGCATCCTCCTTACGCTGAAGGTCCCACACCTCTTCCCAGTCGGCGCGCTTCTTGAGCCCGGAGGGCTTGTAGCGCAGGGCAGGGAGGAACGGCACGTGCTCGCCGGTGATCAGCTCAGCGACGACCTTCACGAGTTCCTTGCGGGGCGCGTAGAGCTTGGCAACGGAGACGAAGTCCTCATCACGGGAGAGGGCGTCGGTCAGCCGGGCCAGACTGAGGATGGTGGGCTGACCGTTCTCGTCGAACCAGTGGTCGCGGTTCTCCATACGGTCGAGCAGCCAGGAGCGCAGGGCCTTTTCCTGGAGCGCATCCCAGTCCTCGGTGGCCCACCGTCGCTTGTACTCGGGGCGCTCGACCATACCGATGGCACGGTTCGACTCGATGGCGTCGATGCGCTGTTGAACAACCTCGCGGTAGGGGGTGGGCCAGTGGGCGGGGATATCGGTAACACACTCGAACTTGTGGTTGTGATGCCCAAACCACGATGTGTTGACCTCGCCACGTTCCACCTTGCGGGCCAGCACGATAGCGAATGCCCGTTCGGCTGGGCCAACTACCGGAATATCCTCAGTAGACGCGGCAATCTGCTTGTCGAGCAGACCATAGAGAGCATAGACCTGCCAATCCAGCTCTTCTTGGATGGCAATCATGCGACCCCGGGCGGCCTCCCACTTCTCCCGACCCTCACGTAGCGCAGTTGCGGTAGGCACCCTGCTGGCCACGATGGCGGATGGACTTGTGGCAGCCAACTCCTGAGCAAGACCCTCGAGAGCAGTTCCAAACTCCGAAGGGAACTCAGAAGAAAGCGGAAATTCCTCAAGCTTGGTTCCTGTGAACTCGAAGCGGTGCTCCCAAGGTTCATCGGCTCCTGCTACATCCGCACCCGGCCGCCCTTTGTCATGGCTGACCTGCCGCAGCCAGAACCCTGCCGTAGAGCTATTGAGCAGCCCAAGCAACCCCAGGTGCTCTTCTTCGCTCGCGCCCTCCTGAAGTTTGATTACAGGCGCTGATCGATTAAACACCTTGCCGCCGCGGTCCAACACGAAATGGTTATGCGTGGTCACGAATGCGAAGATGATCGAAAGAGGCGTCCTCAGCTTCTCTCGATAGAATTCACCGTATTCATACCACTTAATTCCGGGAAGAGATTCGATGAATTTACCAAATCGCTTACGGCGTTGAAGCACGCGCCGATTCGGCCACATCGCCTGCATAAGGCCAGGGACTGACGCCTCGTCGGCAACCCTGAGCTGAGAGTCGTAAGGCCAAGCGCTAACTACCGCCGGGTTAATTCCATAGTCTCGAACGACATCTCCCGTCACCGCCGGGATGACCCTTTCGATGCCGCGACGGCGAGCAGAAGAGAAGTCATTGAAGAAGAACGCGTCATCTTCCGCAGTAATCCCCCCGAAGCCGATATCCAGAGCGAGAATTTGGCGCAGCTTTCGCTCGCCATGGATCATTTCCACCATCTCAAGTCCGCCATCGGCAAGCATCCACGGCTGCTTACTAAAATAGCGACTACGCTCCAAATCTCCCACAGAAACCCACGGACTAATCGTGCCAGGCTTATCGATCTGATCGACAATCGCTCTCCAAACAAGCCCTTCTGCGGGTTCGTTCGGCGCCGAAGGCTCCCCTTGCACACTTCTCACTGTCCGAATCGTATCCGAACGCACGCTCCCGCTGCGACGCTTGCCAACTAGGATGACTGTGGGCGTACCGTGGCCTGGGATATAGGCACCTGAAGTGTCGATCACCTCAGTCAATTCAACCTCGTGCGCGAAGTACTCCTCGATCAGCTTGGTGCCGAACTCTCTTTTCATGAAGGAATTCGCGGTGATCTGACCCACCAGCCCATACCCGCGCCCTTCCGAGTTGCCCCGCTTAGCAAGCTCGAAAAATCGCTGAGCAAACGGCACCGAGAGCGCATATTTACCGGCGCACGAATCGTAGAGTTCCCGGTAAAGGGTGTTCAGATTCTTGTCTTTTACAGTGATATAGGGAGGATTCCCAACTACCACATGGTAGCGCCCTTGCTCCAAAACCCCCGGGTGCTCGTGCACGTCCTCCGTTGAGTATGTGAAGTCCGCCAGTTGGTCCTCACCATCAACGCTGCCGAACAACCCCAACTGCCTCGCCTTGATCAGCGAGTCCCCCACTGCCATATGGATGGGCCACTCGTACTTCGAAGCTTCGGCCATCGTACGGACGCCGCTCGCCGCCATAGCCGCAACCAACAGCCGGAACCGAGCAATAGCCACCGCAAACGGGTTGATGTCCACCCCATGCACAGAGTCCAGCGCCGCCCGCACCCGCTCATGCACATCACGCCCCGGCTGCCCCTCCCCCCACAGCCGCACCAGCCGCCGAAACGCTCCCAGCACAAAGTGCCCCGACCCACACGTAGGGTCGATCATCTTCAGTTCCTCGTACCCGAACTCCCGCACCGCCGGGTTCATCGTCCGGTCGAGGATGAACTCCTCCACGAACTCCGGCGTCTGAAGCAGCGCATACGTTTTCCGCGCGGCCTCGCTCAGATCCTGGTACAAGTCACCCAGGAACCGCGTGTCCCACCCCTGCGTACCGTCCTCGTTCAGTGGGTCGGTGAAATCGTGGACGAGGACGCCCGCCTCATCCCTCCCCCGCCAGAACTCGACCAGCTCCCGCGCACCGTCATGCGAGAGCGGGACCTGGTACAGCGGGTTGTGCCGCTTGTCGAAAAGGAGCCGGCCCGCCTGCCCCTGCCCCAGTTCCTCGAACGCCTTCTCCAGCCAGCCCCGGTACGTCGGGTCCTCGTCCGACTCCACGTACGCGTCGTACCGCGACTCCGCCAGCTCGCGCCGGTCCCCGTCCGGCCCCGTCAGGTACGGCTCCGGGATCAGGCGGTTGTCCTCACAGAACCGTACGAAGACACTCCCCAGCACCCACGCCACCGCGACCTGCGTTACCCGCTCGTCCAGCCATGAGGTCCACGTCGCCGCCGTACGCCCCAGCTTGCGGGCCTGGTCGTACTCGGCCCTCAGGCGCGCACCGACATCCCCCAGCGCCTTCACCTGGCGCCCTAGGTCGGCCTCGACCGCCTTGACCTGCTGCTTCAGGTCGTTCAACAGAGCCTTGCGGTCGATCACTTGACGTCTCCCTCGCTACCACTGGCACTGGCACTCGCCACGCCCTCGCCGGACCCGCGATGGGCGTTGCCCACCCACGTGTCCGGAAGCTGAATCCACTCCCCCAGGCCCGCCTGGTACGGCACGGCCACCTGCCCGAGCCGGGGCTCACGCGACGGGTCGGGCTGCGGGACCAGGAGCCACAGCCCCCGCCCACCCCTCCGGGCCACCGCCGCCAGCCGGTCCAGGACGCCCATCGCGTCGTAC
>NZ_LIQX01000190.1 GCF_001418475.1 Streptomyces ossamyceticus
ACGCGCTGACGGCCCGGTTGCGCTCCGCCGCCCGCCGCCCGCCGCCCGCCGCCCGCCGCACGGAGGCCATCCCCGTCCCGCCCGGCGTGACACGGGTCGAGACGGACGGCCTCACCGTCGACCTGGTGGCCAGGACGGCCACCAGGGACGGCCACCAGGGACGGCCACGACATCCGCCTCAGCCCGGCCGAACGGCATCCGCTGGAGATCCTGATCACCAGCCCCGGCCGCCTCGTCCCGCAGGAGGACCTGCCGCGGGAGGTGTGGGGGCCGCCCCAGGGCGACCGGACCCCCTGCGTGCGGGTGTACATGGCCCGGCTGCGCCGCAAACTGGAGGCGGACCCCTCCCGGCCCCGCCATCCCGTCACCGAGCCGGGGACGGGCTACCCCTTCGAGACGTGAGCCCCGACCGCCCCACGGCCGGAACCGCGCACGAGAGCAGACGACAGCAGACGAGAGCAGAGACGAGACATGGCACGCGGAAAGCTCCGGATCTACCTCGGCGCGGCGCCGGGCGTCGGCAAGACGTACGCGATGCTGTCCGAGGCGCACCGGCGGACCGAACGCGGCACCGACTGCGTGGTGGCCTTCGTGGAGCACCACGGGCGGCCGCGCACCGAGGTCATGCTGCACGGTCTGGAGGAGGTCCCGCGCCGCGAGCTGGAGTACCGCGACACGGTCTTCACCGAGATGGACGTCGACGCGGTCCTCGCACGGCGCCCGCGGGTGGCGCTGGTCGACGAACTCGCCCACACCAACGTGCCCGGCTCCCGCAACACCAAGCGCTGGCAGGACGTGGAGGAACTGCTGGCGGCCGGGATCGACGTCATCTCCACGGTGAACATCCAGCACCTGGAGTCCCTGGGCGACGTGGTGGAGTCGATCACGGGAGTACGGCAGCGGGAGACCGTGCCGGACGAGACGGTGCGCCGCGCCGACGAGATCGAACTGGTCGACATGTCCCCGCAGGCGCTGCGGCGGCGCATGGCGCACGGCAACGTCTACCAGCCGGACAAGGTCGACGCGGCGCTGTCCAACTACTTCCGTCCCGGCAACCTCACGGCCCTGCGGGAGCTGGCCCTGCTGTGGGTGGCCGACAGGGTCGACGAGTACCTGACCGAGTACCGCAGCGAGCACCGGGTGTCGACGATATGGGGCTCGCGGGAGCGCATCGTCGTCGGCCTGACCGGCGGTCCCGAGGGACGTACCCTCCTGCGGCGGGCGGCCCGGCTGGCGGAGAAGGGCGCGGGCGGCGAGGTCCTGGCCGTCTACATCGCCCGCAGCGACGGGCTGACCTCCGCCTCGCCCAAGGAGCTGGCCGTCCAGCGCACCCTGGTGGAGGACCTGGGCGGCACCTTCCACCACGTCGTCGGCGAGGACATCCCGGCGTCGCTGCTGGACTTCGCACGCGGGGTGAACGCCACCCAGATCGTGCTGGGGGTCTCGCGCCGCAAGAGCTGGCAGTACGTGTTCGGGCCGGGCGTGGGCGCGACGGTGGCCCGCGACTCGGGCCCCGACCTGGACGTCCATCTGATCACGCACGACGAGGCGGGCAAGGGCCGAGGACTGCCGGTGGCGCGCGGCGCCCGGCTCGGCCGGGCACGGATCGTCGCGGGCTGGCTCGTCGGCGTCGTGGGGCCCGTCCTGCTCACCCTGCTGCTCCAACTGGGGCCCGACGCCGGTCTCGCCAACGACATGCTGCTGTTCTTGAGCCTGACGGTGGCGGCGGCCCTGCTGGGTGGCCTGTACCCGGCGCTCGCCTCGGCCGTGGTGGGCTGCGTGCTGCTGAACTGGTTCTTCACCCCGCCCTTCCATACGCTCACCATCGCCGACCCCGAGAACATCCTCGCCATCGTGATCTTCGTCGGGGTGGCGGTCGCGGTGGCGTCGGTCGTGGACCTCGCGGCCCGGCGCACCCACCAGGCGGCCCGCCTGCGCGCGGAGTCGGAGATCCTCTCCTTCCTGGCCGGCAGCGTCCTGCGCGGCGAGACCAGTCTGGAGGCGCTGCTGGAACGCGTCCGGGAGACCTTCGCCATGGAGTCGGCGGCGCTGCTGGAACGGACCAGCGACGTCGACCCCTGGATGCGCGCCGGCAGCGTCGGCCCGCGCCCCGCCGGGAGCCCCGAGGACGCGGACGTCGACATGCCCGTCGGCGACCACATGGCGCTCGCGCTGTCCGGACGGGTGCTGCCCGCCTCCGACCGCCGGGTGCTGGCCGCCTTCGCCGCCCAGGCCGCCGTGGTCCTGGACCGTCAGCGGCTGCGGCAGGAGGCGGACCGGGCCAAGGAACTCGCCGAGGGCAACCGCATCCGCACCGCTCTGCTCGCCGCCGTCAGCCACGATCTGCGCACCCCGCTCGCCGGGATCAAGGTGTCCGTTTCGTCGCTGCGCTCGGACGACGTGGAGTGGTCGGAGGAGGACCGGGCCGAGCTGCTGGCGGCGATCGAGGACGGCGCCGACCGCCTCGACCACCTCGTGGGCAATCTGCTCGACATGTCGCGCCTGCAGACCGGCACCGTCGCCCCGCTGATGACGGAGACCGACCTGGACGAGGTCGTCCCCATGGCGATGGGCGGCATACCGGACCCCGGGTCGGCGGTCGTCCTGGACGTACCGGAGAGCCTGCCCATGGTCGTCACGGACAAGGGGCTCCTGGAACGGGTCGTCGCCAACGTCGTCGAGAACGCCGTCAAGTACAGCCCCCGGGGCGAGCCGGTCGTGGTCGCGGCCAGCGCCCTGGCCGACCGGGTCGAGGTCCGGGTCGTGGACCGCGGTCCCGGCGTCCCCGACGAGGCGAAGGACCGCATCTTCGAGCCCTTCCAGCGCCACGGCGACGCCCCGCGCGGCGCGGGGGTCGGCCTCGGCCTCGCGGTCGCCCGCGGATTCGCCGAGGCCATGGGCGGCACCCTCACCGCGGAGGACACCCCCGGCGGCGGCCTCACAATGGTCCTGACCCTCCGCGCCGCGGGAACGGGCACCGGACCCCGGCAGCCCGTACCGGCGGCGGCCGTGGGGCCGCACCACCTGGTACCCACCGAGAGGCAGACCTGATGACCCGGGTGCTCGTGATCGACGACGAGCCACAGATCGTGCGCGCGCTCGTGATCAACCTCAAGGCGCGCAAGTACGACGTCGACGCGGCGTCCGACGGAGCCACCGCCCTGCAGCTCGTCGCCTCCCGCCATCCCGACGTGGTCGTCCTCGACCTGGGGCTGCCCGACATGGACGGCGTCGACGTCATCAAGGGCCTGCGCGGCTGGACCCGGGTGCCGATCATCGTGCTGTCCGCCCGGCACACCTCGGACGAGAAGGTCGAGGCGCTCGACGCGGGCGCCGACGACTACGTCACCAAGCCCTTCGGCATGGACGAACTCCTCGCCCGGCTGCGGGTGGCCGTGCGCCGCGCCGAACCCACCGCCGGCGAGGACGTCCTGGTGGAGACCGCCGGGTTCACCGTGGACCTGGCCGCGAAGAAGGTCAACCGGGGCGGCGAGGACGTACGCCTCACCCCGACCGAGTGGCAGCTGCTGGAGGTGCTGGTGCGCAACACCGGCCGCCTGGTCAGCCAGAAGCAGCTGCTCCAGGAGGTCTGGGGCCCGTCGTACGGCAAGGAGACGAACTACCTCCGGGTCTACATGGCACAACTGCGCCGGAAACTGGAGTCGAACCCGTCGCACCCGAAGCACTTCATCACGGAGCCGGGGATGGGATACCGCTTCGAACGATGACGATGACGATGACGATGACGATGACGATGACGACGATGACGATGACGACCACGGCGCCGGGACAGGGCGGGCCCTGGAGGACGGCCGGGAGGGACGGTACGGCCCCGCCGGTAGGGTCGCGCGCATGACCGTCGCTCGCTCCGCCGCCCTGTTCGTCGTCGCGGCCCTCCTGGAGATCGGCGGGGCCTGGCTGGTCTGGCAGGGCGTCCGCGAGCACAAGGGGTGGGCCTGGATCGGCGCCGGCGTCATCGCCCTCGGCCTGTACGGGGTCGTCGCGACCTTCCAGAGCGACGAGAACTTCGGGCGGATCCTCGCCGCCTACGGCGGCGTCTTCGTGGCGGGCTCCCTTGCCTGGGGCATGGTCGCCGACGGCTACCGCCCCGACCGGTGGGACGTCGTGGGCGCGCTGATCTGCCTGGCGGGCATGGCCGTCATCATGTACGCCCCACGCGGCCACTGACCGCCCCCGGCGCGGATCACAGCCAGTCCCGGTGCTTGAACACGACGTACAGGCTGACGCAGACCAGGGCCATCAGCACGATCGCGAAGGGGAAGCCGAGGACCCAGTGCAGCTCCGGCATGTGGTCGAAGTTCATGCCGTAGACGGTGCCGATGAGGGTGGGCGCGAACAGGATGGCCGCCCAGCTGGAGATCTTCTTGATCTCGTTGTTCTGTGCGTGGCCCGCCTCGGCCAGGGCCTTCATCTCCTCGTTCTGCGCCTGGGTGACGAGGGTGGCGTTGACGGTGAGGATGTCGCCGAGCGCCTGCCGGAAGCCGTCGACGCGTTCGGCGACGGTGGTGGCGTGGTCGGCGACGTCCCGCAGATAGCGTTGCAGCTCCTCGTTCGTGCCGTACTTCGCGAAGCCGGCCTCCAGGCTGCGCATGATGGTCAGCAGCGGACGGGTGGCCCGCTGGAAGTCGACGACCTCACGGGACAGCTCGTAGATGCGGCGGGACACCTTCGGGTCGCCGCCGAATACCTCGGTCTCGATCTCGTCGATGTCGTTCTGCAGACCCGCCACCACCGGCGCGTACTCGTCGACGACGGCGTCCAGGATCGCGTACAGCACCGCCTCCGGGCCCATCGCCAGCAGGTCCTGGTCGGTCTCCAGCCGTTTGCGGACGGCACCGAGGTCGGGGACCTGGCTGTGGCGGACGGTGAGGACGAACTCCGGGCCGACGAAGATGTGGATCTCACCGAAGTCGACCTCCTCCGTCTCGTCCAGATAGCGGGCCGAGCGCAGGACGACGAACAGCGTGGCGCCGTAACGCTCCAGCTTGGGCCGCTGGTGGGCGACGATCGCGTCCTCCACGGCCAGCTCGTGCAGCCCGAACTGATCGGCGGCCTGCCACAGTTGTTCCGGGGTCGGCCGGTACAGCCCTATCCAGGCCATCGTCCCGGGCGCGCCGGGCAACTGCTCGTAGATCTCCGCCAGGGACGCGGGGGCGTCCACGCGTCGCCCGTCGCGGTAGACCGCCGCGTCCACCAGACTGCGCTCCAGCGGCACCCGCGGCACGTCGTCCGGTTCCGTCCACGCGTCCAGCGCGTGCTCCGGGGCCGGCTCCGTACCGCCGCGGCCGGCATGGCCCGACGAGCGCAGGGGCCACTTCCCGGCGCGGGCCGCGCGTACGCGCCATTCGGACATGACGCCACCTCCGGAAGGAGTACCCGAACCTGCTGCGCGGGAGGTGCCGAGCGGGTGCACCTCGCCCGCCGGGGCCGGTGAGGCCAAGGGGACGGCGACATCGACACTAGGTGCTGTGGTGCCGCCGCGCGACGCGGCGGTCTGCCACGATCGCAGTAGACGCGAGTGTCTGCGTACGGCCGACGACGAGAGACGGCGGGATCGCCGGGGTGAGGATCGGGCCGGGACCACCGGTCCGACCGTGGAGGTCGTGGCGGAGGCGTCCGACGGGCAGGAGGCCGTGGAGCTCGCCCGCTCCGCCCGTGCGGACGTCGTCGTCATGGACATCCGGATGCCGCGGGTGGACGGTCTGGAGGCCACCCGGCTCATCGGGCAGGACGAGGACCTTGCCGGGGTGAAGGTGCTGGTCCTCACCACCTTCGAGGTGGACGAGTTCGTGGTGCAGGCACTGCGGGCCGGTGCGAGCGGATTCCTCGGCAAGGGCGTCGAACCGGCTCAACTGCTCGACGCCATCCGTCTGGTGGCGGCGGACGAGGCGCTGCTCTCGCCGACCGCCACCAAGGGGCTCATCGCGCGCTTCCTGGCCCAGCCCTCACCCGGCGCCCGGCCCGACCCCGCGCGGTTCGCCACGCTGACCCCCCGGGAACGCGAGGTGATGACCCTGATCGCCACCGGTCTGTCCAACGACCAGATCGCCGAACGCCTCTTCGTCACCCCCGTCACCGTCAAGACCCACGCCAACCGGGCCATGGCCAAGCTCGGGGCCCGCGACCGCGCCCAACTCGTCGTCATGGCCTACGAGAGCGGCCTGGTGCGCGCCGGGGAGACACGCTGACCGCCGCGGGGGTGCCGTCTCACCCCACCCGGATGACCGTGTAGGTCTCTCCGTCCCGAGGCGGACGCCTCCAGGAGCGGGTGGTGAAGGTGTGCAGCCGCCCCGCGACGAGGGCGTGCCGGGGCAGGGACACCCCGAACTCCTCCGCCACCGCCTCCAGCACGGCCCGTTCCGCCTCCCCGTCGTCCGCCCGGTCGCCGAAGAACCTGCTCGGGTCCAGTGCCCGCGGTATCCCACCGCTCCGCCGTATCTCCCCCTCGGCGTACGTGAACGCGTACCGCTCGGCGCCGTCCCGCGCCACGGAGAGATGGAAGGACGGCCGGTGATGTGTCCGCAGGACGCTCCACACCACGACCGCGCGGGAGCCGTCGACCGAGGCGGCCTCGGCCGGGGAGATGAACAGCCGCCGGTCGAACGGGGCGGGATCGCTGTCGAAAGCGAAACTCCACCCGGTGCCGGCCCGGCCCACCGACATGAGCGCCCTGTCCTCGAAGGGCGGGAACGCCCTGCGGTCGTCCAGCGCTTCGCGGCGCGCCTCCCAGGGGGTCTGCGGGGCACCCAGCGTGGCGCCGTCACCGTCCGCGAGACGTGCGGGCAGCTCCCGTGGCTCGGCCCCCTCCACCAGCACGAACCGGTAGGACACGCGGTTGTCGCCCGGGTCGGGCTCCGCGAGCCACGCCAGACCACCCGGGTCGAGGGCCGCAGCCGGTCCCGCCACCGCACCGGCCTGTCGCCCCGTCGCCGGTCCCGCGACCGCACCGGCCTGTCGGCCCGTCGCCGGTCCCGCGACCGCACCGGCCTGTCGGCCCGTCGTCGGTCCCGCCACCGCACCGGCCTGTCGGCCCGTCGTCGGTCCCGCCACCGCACCGGCCTGTCGGCCCCGCGGAGTGGACAGCAGCTCCCGGCCCCGCTCCTGGGTCAGCAGCGGCCCGAGCAGCGGGTCGGCCAGCCAGCCCAGCGGGGCCAGGTGGTCCGGTCCCAGCGGCTCCCACAGGGGGAGCGCGTCGATCAGCGCCCGCCACGCCCCGTCGGAGTCACCCCACCGCGCCAGCTCCCGCACTCGCTCGACCGCCTCCCCGAACGGTCCGCCCGCCGTGTACCGGTACGCGCCGCTCCTGACCTCGTCCAGCGTCGCGTACGCGAGGGACACCAGGTCCCGGTCGGCGCCCCGCAGGGAGAACCTCAGCGGGGAGTCGCTCCGATGGGAGTGCGCCGCTTGCTCGGCGACCAGGGGCGGCAGCAGGTCGGGCGCGTACCGCGGGTCCGTCACCACCTCCTCGAACAGGACCATGTAGGTCTCTCCGAGCAGGCGCCGTATCTGGTCGCCCAGGCCGGCGGCGCGCGGTCTGCCGTACTCCTTGGCCTCGTCCAGCACCGTCACGGCCCGTTCCCAGTCGCCGCGCAGCGCGGTCGACCGGGCCTCGTCCATCCGGGCGTCCAGCTCGCGCGTCGTGTCGTTGACGAACTCCGGGGCGTCTTCGTCGCGCGCCCGCAGCCGGTGGAACTCGCGGTGCATCTCCCGCATGAACGCGCCGAAGTCCGCGAACCGCTCGGGGGGCGCGGCCCGCCAGCTCGCCCACGTGTACACCGCCCATTCCCCCCGCTCGTCGACGTCGCCGGGGTCCAGCAGGACGAGGGTGGCGTCGGACTCGACGTCGATCTGCAGCCCGCGCCGCCATACGTCCGCCTCGCGCCGCTCCTCGGGCCCGGCATCCTCGTCCAGATGCTCCTCGATGAACTCCGCGAGCCCGGACGCGTTCTCGTGCCAGCGGGCGTGCCCGGTGCCCGCCAGCCGCCACACGAACCCGCCCGCGTGCCGCCATCCGTCGCTGATCCGCAGGAACGCCCGGTACGACGGGGGCATCCGTCGCCCCAGGCGCTCCTCCATGGCGGCGATCTGCTCCTCGGATGGCGGGCGGGAACCCCAGCCACCGTGTGTCCCGGGCTCTCTCCTCCTCGTCCCGTAACTCGTCGTCCGGCACGGAGTCGGCCCACTCCCCGCTCCACGCCCGCAGAAAGGACTGCCAGTCGGATGCCGTGCTGTCCAAGTCGGTCATGCGTCCGATGCTGCCATCGCCCACTGACAGCGCCCCGAACGGCGGAGTACGGCGTCGGGGCAGGCGTGGCCCGTGCCCTGGCGGAGGCGCAGCATGGTGGTGTGAGGCGGTGCGTCTCGTGATCCTCGGTGGACGCGACGCACGGGCAGAAGTCCGGGTAGGGGTCTACCCGTGAGACGAGGAGCGGAGGACGACGTGGACTGGGGACGGTTCGCCCAGCAGATGGCGACGATGGCGCGGGACCTCCTGGCGCAGGAATCGGTGAAGGGGACGCTGGAGCGGATCACGGCCTCGGCCACCGAACTGGTCGACGGCTGCGACGCGGCCGGCATCCTCGTCCTGCACGACTCGAAGGTGGAGACCCTCGCGCCGACCCACGATCTGGTCACCGAGTGCGATGCGCTGCAACAGCAGCTGGGGGAGGGGCCCTGCTTCGACGCGGCCCGCAGCTCGGAGGGTGAGCGGGTCTTCCGTATCGCCGACCTCACCGTCGAGCAGCAGCGCTGGCCCGCCTTCGCGCCCGAGGCGCGCGCCCTCGGCGTGGGCAGCATGATGGGCTTCCTGCTGTTCACCGACGACGAGGAGTTCGGCGCGCTGAACCTCTACTCCCGTCGGCCCGGCGCGTTCACCGAGGCCAGCGAACTGGCCGGCTGGCTGCTGGCGTCCCACGCGGCGATCGCCTTCTCCAGCGCCCGCACCCATGCCCAGATGGAGCAGGCGGTCGCCACCCGCCATGTCATCGGGGAGGCCATGGGCATCCTGATGGGCAGCCGGCACCTCACCGAGGAGGAGGCGTTCGACGTACTGCGCCGCTACTCCCAGGAGAGCAACGTCAAACTCCGTGAGATCGCCCGCCGTGTCTGCGAACAGGGCAGCCTCGGCTGATCTCGGAGCGTCGGCTCCCCCGGCTCACTGCTGAACAGGAGGAGCCTGAACCGGGCCAGCCCCCAAGGGGAAGGCCGCTGAACCCGGTCTGCCCACCAAGTCCCCCCTCTGGGCTTCCCGACACCTGGTGGAGACGGTGGGGTCGGGCGGTCGGCTCAGGCGGTGGTCCGGACGAAGCGCAGCGTCGCCGTGATCGTGGCCAGGCCACGCATCATGCCGAGCTGGTTCCAGCCCATGCCGAACTGCTCCCGGTCGACGGTGAACTCGGTGCCCAGGGTGACCCCTTCGGCGCCGGCCTCCGTCAGACGTGCCGTGAGGGACAGCGGCCTGCTGATGCCGCGCACGGTCAGTTGGCCGACGACGCCGACCGTGTCGCCGTCCCGGAGTTCGGCGCTGCGGACGGCGAAGGTGATCTCCGGGTGGTGGTCCACGTCGAAGAAGTCGGCGGACCTCAGGTGCTCGTCGCGCTTGGCGCTCCTGGTGTCCAGGGAGGCGGCGTCGACGGTCACGACGCCCACGGCGGACCCGTCGGGCCGCACCTCGCCCTGTCCGCCGACGGTGCCGAAGGCTCCCTTCACGGTGACCAGGCCCCACATCGTCCTGTGTTGCAGGGCGACGGTGGAGGCGGTGGTGTCGAGCTGCCACAGTCCGGTTTCCACGGCGACGGTCATGGGGGTTCTCCTGTCGAGCGGTCATGAGGGGAGTCATGACCAGGTGGTGGTCCAAATTTGTATGACTGAAGCTAGCTCGTTATTCGAATTTGGACAACCAGGTCTTCCAAAAATGGACAACAGGTACACTGGGGCCCATGGCCGACCACGACAAACCCCCTGCCCACCAGCCCGAATGCCCGTCCGCGCAGGGGAGCGGCGGCCTGCTGCCGACCGAGTTGCACGCCTGGATGCTGCTGCTGGGCGCGACGGGCGCGGTGGAGCAGCGGCTGCGTGCGGTCGTCAAGGAGCGGCTCGGCGTCTCGCACGACGAGTTCCTGATCCTGTGTCTGCTGGCCACCCAGCCGGAGGACGGGTTGCGCATGACCCGTATCGCGGAGCTCCTCGGCCGCCCCAAGACCCGGCTCACCTACCAGATGGCCTGCCTCCAGCACTCCGACCTCATCACCCGTGCCTCGGTGTGCGGCGACAAGCGCGGGATCCAGGTCGCGCTCACGGAGAAGGCGCGGCGCCTGCTGAAGGAGGCCTCCGACGCGCTCGCCGGGACGGTCACCGACGCGCTCGGCGAGTTCATGGGGCCCCCGCAGTGCGAGGCACTGCGGGGGCTGCTGCCGGACCTGGTCGCCGAGCGCCCCGCCGGGGCACCGGACCCCGCCTCGGCGTGACCCGCGCCAGGGCCTGCGGCACGGTGCGCGGCGTGCCTCCCGGGGGCGGCGGATTCTGCTCCTGAGAGGGCCTGCGGCAGGGGCCGGGTCAGTTCGCGCGGGCGCGCAGGCGGCGGAGCATCCGGGCGTCCTCGAAGCCGACCGAGCGCGCCGCGGCGTCGACCGTGGCGCCGTGGCTGATGAGGTGCTCGGCGCGCTCCAGGCGCAGGGTCTGCTGGTAGCGCAGCGGGGTGAGGCCGGTGGCGCGGTTGAACAGCCGGGTGAGGGTGCGTTCGCTGACGCCGACGGCCGAGGCCAGACCGGGCAGCGGGAGCGGCCGGTCGAAGCGGGTGTCGATGAGGTCCTGGACGCGGTGCACGGTGTCGTCGAGATGGGACCGGTGCCGGAACATCGCACTCGTCTGCGGCTCATGCCCGTTGCGGCGGGCGTAGACGACCATGTCGCGGGCGACCCGCGCGGCGACCGCCGGGCCGTGCCGGCCCGCGACGAGATACAGGGCCAGATCGATGCCGCTGGCGATGCCGGCCGAGGTGATCACCCGGTCGTCGGCGGTGAACAGCACGTCGCGCACGACGACGGCGCCGGGATGGCGCAGGGCCAGCTCGTCCTGCACATCGTGGTGGGTGGTGCAGCGGCGGCCCTTGAGGAGGCCGGCCCGCCCGAGTGCCTCCGCGCCGGCGCAGACGCTGGCCACCGTGCCGCCCCGGGCATGGTGGTCCCGCAGGACCTCCAGGGAGGCGTCGGCGATGGCGGGGGAGCCGGCGAGGGTGACGGTCCGCCAGCCCGGCACCACGATCAGGTCTTCGGGCGCGAGGTCCGGCCAGTCGGTCCCGGCCACCAGGGGCAGACCTTGAGCGGTGGGGACCTGGGGCCGCTCGGCGACGTAGCGGAGGGTGTAGGGGTGCCCGAAGTCCGCCGCGGTGGAGAAGACCTGCGCGGGGCCGGCCAGGTCCAGCAGATGGACTCCGGGCACCAGGAAGAACACGATGTGGCTCACGATCCGGTCATCATGCCGGATCGTCCGCCGCGGCCTCCAGCCCGTCCACCGTCGCGATCGTGGCGAACCGTCCCGCGAGCGCGTACTCGGTGCGGCGGATCACCTCGTCGGCGGGCAGGGTGCGCGGGTCGGCGAGCAGCTCGGCGACGCTCTGGCCGGCGGGCGCGTCACGGTGCGGGATCGGGTTGGTGGCGGTGGCGTCGACGACGAAGGTGACCAGGTAGCCGAGGTCGCTGCCGACGCGGGCGGTGGTCTCGACGCACTGCTCGGTGCGGATGCCGCACACGGTGAGTTCGCGGACTCCGCGCTCCGTGAGGAGTCGTTGCAGGTTGGTGGTGGTGAAGGCGTTGTGCGACGTCTTGTGGACGAGTGGTTCGCCGGCCTCGGGCCGCTCCAGCTCCTCCAACAGCCGGACGTGGCCGAGGGCCGGGTCGAAGGCGCCGCCGCTGCCGGGCTCGGAGTGCAGCACCCACACCACCAGGTCACCGGACCGGCGGGCCAGTCGGACCAGCCGGTTGACCTTGTCGGCGATCTTCGGGTCGGAGATCGACTCCCACAGCGGGTGGGCGCGGAAGGACTCCTGGACATCGATGACGATCAGGGCTCGGTTCATGTCCCAAGCTTCGGCCGCGTGGTGGGGCCGGCGACAGGCCGCATCGGGTCCGTAAACGGACCGATCCGGTCAGCCTCTCCGAGCACGGGCGGAAGCCCGGACAGGTCGACCGACGTCCGTTCGGACCTCAGAACGAGCCCTTGCGGTACTCCGTGGTCCCGTCGGCGGACGTCGCGGTGACGAAGCCTTGGGCGGGCCGCGCGGCCGTTGCCGAAGCCCCGGCCCCGCGGCACCGTGTCACCCCCGCCCGGCTCCGCAACCGCAGGACCGGCCAGGTCACCGCTCCGTCAGGAAGCGGGCAGCCACAGGTCGGGGCCGAAGACCTCGTAGCGGATGCTGCGGGCCGGTATTCCCGCGGCCAGCAGCTGACCGCGCACCGCCCGCATGAAGGGCAGCGGCCCGCACAGGAACACCGTGGCGTCCTGGGCCAGTTCGAGACCGTCGAGGTCCATCAGACCGCTCCGGAACTCCGTACCGGCCCCCTCGGCCCCGTCGGCCCGCTCGACTTGCTGACTCGCCTCGGCCGCCTCAATCGCCTCGGTCGCCTCGGCCGGTTCGGGGTGTTCGTACCAGCAGACGGCGCGGGCACCCGGCAGCCGGTCGACGAGCGCACGGGTCTCGGCGCGCAGGGCGTGGTCGGCGGGGGAGCGGTCGGCGTGCAGCACCAGCACCGGGCGGGTCGAGTCGACGGCGGCGAGATGCGCCAGGATGCCGGTCATCGGCGTGCAGCCGATGCCCGCCGAGACGAGCACGACCGGGGACCCGGCGTCGGCCGGTTCGTCGAGGAAGACATCGCCGAACGGCGCCGACAGGGTCAGTTCGTCACCCGCGGACACCTGCTCGTGCAGCAGGGTGGAGACCTCACCGTCCGGCGTGCCCTCCGCGGCGGCGACCCGCTTCACGGTGATCCGCCGCAGACCGTCGCCCGGGTCGGAGGAGAGGCTGTACTGCCGTACCTGGCGCACACCGTCCGCCATGCGCACACGGACGCTCACGTACTGGCCGGCCCTGGCCCTCGGCGCGGGTCCGCCGTCGGCGGGACGCAGCAGGAACGACACCGTGTCCGGGGTCTCCGTACGGCGCTCGACGACCGTCCACGGCCGCCACACCTCGCCGGGCGTCACGCCCGCGTCCTGGTACAGCCGGGCCTCCCGGCCGATCAGCGCGCCCGCCATCAGCCAGTACACCTCGTCCCAGGCCGCCGCGACCTCAGGGGTGACGGCGTCGCCGAGCACCTCGGCTATCGCGCCGAAGAGGTACTTGTGGACGATCGTGTACTGGTCGTCGGTGACCCCGACCGCCGCGTGCTTGTGCGCGATCCGGTCCAGCAGCGTGTCCGGGCGGGTGTCCGGGTCGTCCAGCAGCGCGGTCGCGAACCCGGCGATCGACCCGGCCAGCGCCCGGCGCTGCGCGCCGCTCGCCTGGTTGCCGCGGTTGAACATCCCGTCGAGCAGCTCCGGACGGTCGCGGAACATCGCGCCGTAGAAGCGGGTGGTGATCTCGTCGAGCGCTCCGGCGACCGCGGGCAGGGTGGCGCGGACGACGGCGGCGGACTCTTCGGACAGCATGAGGTCTCCCAGGAAAGGGCGGAAGGGGTAGGGTCGGGCGCCGCCTCCCCTCGGGGCGCCGGTCTTCTGTGTATCAGGCAACGGACCGCGTTTCGGCGCTGTTCGCCCGTTACCGGCGAAGTGGGGACCAACGGCCCCATCGAGTCGGGAGCATCGGCCCAACGGGTGCGGCCGACGTGGGGCCGGGCGGTCCCGGAACGACCTCCCAAGAGCCCTGTCGTGGCGCCGCCGTCCGGTCAGCGCGTGCCGAGTTCACGGCCGGTGACCATCTCGGGCGCGATCCGCACGAAGACCTCGTTCCGTACGGGCATCCAGGAAGCGGGGCCGGAGCGGGACAGCCGCTCGTGCTCGGCGGGATCGGTCACCACGTCGGCCCGGCCGGTGACGACGACGCTCCAGCCGGACCGGGTGGCCGGGTCGAACTCGTCGCCCTCGAACGCGACGACGACACCGTCGATCGCTCGTACGAGGTCGGAGCCGGCCGACGTGCACAGCAGCACGGCGTCGTCACTGTCGAGGGCGAAGTTGACCGGGAGCACGGCGGGCAGCGCGCGCCGGGTGTAGACCACCCGCCCGACCGGCACCTTGGCCAGCAGTCTCAGGCACTCCTGCCGGTCGAGTACGCGAAACGCGTCATTTTGAACCATCAGCCCATCGTCCGTACGACACCCGAACACGGGTAGGGCCGGTCGGCCCGTTGTCCAGCCCATCCGGCGGGGGTCCGTCGAGGGGCGGACCCCGGGGAGTCCGCGCGGTGGACCGGGAGGCCCCACGCGGCAACCTGCCGAGCACCCCGCGGCACCGCGGACCCGGCGTCGCCCGGGGGCACCCCGACAGGGGCGGCCCCCTGTTTCGTTCAGCTCTGCCGGTGTTCGCCCGGGGCCGGTTGGTCCAGGTGGGTGGCGAGGACGGCGGCCTGGACACGGCGTTGGACGCCCAGCTTGGCCAGGAGGCGGGAGATGTGGTTCTTGACGGTCTTCTCCGACAGATAGAGCCTCTTGCCGATCTCCCGGTTGGTGAGCCCCTCGCCGATCAGCGCCAGGATGTCCCGCTCCCTCGGCGACAGCGTCGCCAGTTCCGACGGCTCGGCCGGCCCCGGCACCGGCTCGGCGCGCAGCGACCGCATCAGCCGGGCGGTGGTCGCGGGGTCCAGCATCGACTGGCCGGAGGCCACCGTGCGGACCGCGGAGACCAGGTCCGACCCCTTGATCTGCTTGAGGACGTACCCGGAGGCACCGGCCATGATCGCGTCGAGCAGGGCCTCCTCGTCGTCGAACGAGGTCAGCATCAGACACCTCAGCCCCGGCATCCGGCTGCGCAGCTCCCGGCAGACAGAGATGCCGTCGCCGTCCGGCAGCCGCACGTCGAGGACGGCGACGTCGGGCCGCAGCGCCGGGCCGCGCACCAGCGCCTGCTCGACGGTGCCGGCGTCGCCGATCACGGAGATGTCCGGCTCGGAGTCGAGCAGATCGGCGAGGCCGCGCCGGACGACCTCGTGATCGTCGAGCAGGAACACACGGATCGGGTTCTGCTCGGTGACAGTACGTGGCTCGGACATCGTGGCCCCTCGTTCCCCGGCGAAGAGGACAGATCACGGGTCTGCCCATGATGTCGATCATCACGCCGCCCGGGCCGCCCGCACTAGGGCCGATCGGCCCCCACCAGCCCACCCTCCGTGCGCGGGCGTGCCCCGGCGCCTGCCGCGCCAGGGGCCCCCGGGCCCGCCGCCCGGGCCGTCCGGCCCAGTCGCCGCGGCCCTTCGGCATCCGGCGCGGTCGGGCGCGATCCGCGAAAGTGGGACGCGAGGTCGAGCGACGCCGGGTCGCGGTCCGGCCGAGGACGAAGGGACACATGTCCATGGCCGTACGCCGGCACAGGCTCGTACGCCGGCACAGGCTCGTACGCCGGCACAGGCTCGTACGCCGGCACAGGCTCGTACGCCGGCATACGCCGTTACGCCGGCACCCCCGGTGCCGGCGTACGGGCGCCATGGCCCGCCGTTCAGAGTTTCGCCACGTGGTCCGGGACGTACGTCCGCAGATCGCGCGGAGGACGCTGGTAGCCGGTCGACGCGGGACGCTCGGGCAGCTCCAGCACCGGCGGCGGGACGTCGTGGTACGGCACCGAGTCCAGCAGATGGGCGATCATGTTCAGCCGGGCCCGCCGCTTGTCGTCGCTCTCCACCACGAACCAGCGCGCCTCGCTGATGTCGGTGTGCACCATCATCGTGTCCTTGGCCCGCGAGTACGCCTCCCAGCGGGAGATCGACTCCAGGTCCATCGGCGACAGTTTCCAGCGCCGCAGCGGATCCTCCAGCCGCCGGCGGAACCGGTCCTGCTGCTCGGTGTCGCTCACCGAGAACCAGTACTTGCGCAGCAGGATCCCGTCCTCCACCAGCATCCGCTCGAAGATGGGGCACTGTCGCAGGAAAAGTTGGTACTCCTCCTCCGTGCAGAAGCCCATGACGTGCTCGACGCCGGCCCGGTTGTACCAGGACCGGTCGAACAGCACGATCTCCCCGGCCGCCGGAAGGTGCTGGATGTATCGCTGGAAGTACCACTGGCCGCGCTCGCGCTCCGTCGGCTTCGGCAGCGCGGCGATCCGGGCGACACGCGGGTTGAGATGCTCGGCGACCCGCTTGATCGTGCCGCCCTTGCCCGCCGCGTCCCGCCCCTCGAAGATCACGACCAGTCGGGTGCCCGTCGTCCGCACCCATTCCTGGAGCTTCACCAACTCCGTCTGCAGACGGAG
>NZ_LIQX01000191.1 GCF_001418475.1 Streptomyces ossamyceticus
GACGGTCACCTCCGCGCCGAGCGCGTGCGCGAGCTTCACGCCCATGTGGCCGAGGCCGCCCAGACCGACGACGGCGACCTTCTTGCCGGGGCCGGCGTTCCAGTGCTTGAGCGGGGAGTACGTGGTGATGCCCGCGCACAGCAGCGGCGCGGCCTCGTCGAGGGCGACGCCCTCGGGGATGCGTACGGTGAACGCCTCGTCGACGACGATCTTCTCCGAGTAGCCGCCGTAGGTGGGCTCACCGTTCTTGTCGAGGGCGTTGTACGTGCCGACGTTGCCCTTGAGGCAGTACTGCTCCAGCCCTGCCTCGCAGTTCTCGCACTCGCGGCAGGAGTCGACCATGCAGCCGACGCCCACCCGGTCGCCGACGGCGAACTTCGTGACGCCGGAGCCGACGGCCTCGACGACACCGGCGATCTCGTGGCCCGGCACCATCGGGAAGATCGCCTCGCCCCAGCCCTCCCGGGCCTGGTGGATGTCGGAGTGGCAGATACCGGCAAACTTGATGTCGATCAGGACGTCGAACTCACCGACCTCGCGGCGCTCGATCGTCGTGCGCTCCAGCGGAGCCTTGGCGGAGGGGGCCGCGTAGGCGGCGACAGTGGTGGACATGCCGAGGGTTCTCCTAGCCGTCGTTCCCGTGCCCGGCCTGCCTTCCGGCCGGGCACGGATGTCAGCCTGCCCGAGATCTCCGCGGTCACCCAGGTCACGCTTGTACGTACGTCCGCTGGTCCTACCACTGGCGGGGTCAGGCTGCTGGGCGTACGACCGTGAATACTTGACGTATGGACGCACAGCCCGAAGCCGCACAGGACCGGCAGCCGCTCGGCGGCCCGACCGGAGCCCCCCTCGACCGGCGTGCCGAGCTCAGTGAGTTCCTGCGGACGCGACGGGCCCGGCTGAAGCCGGAGGACGTCGGGCTGCCGGAGTTCGGCAGGCACCGGCGGGTGCCCGGGTTGCGGCGGGAGGAGCTGGCGCAGTTGGCGGGTGTGTCGGTGGCGTACTACACGCGGCTGGAGCAGGGCAACGGCCGCAATGTGTCGGCGGAGGTCCTCGACGCCATCGCTCGCGCCCTCCGGCTGAGCGACGCCGAGCACAACCATCTGACGCACCTCGCCAAGCCGAAGGCCCACAAGAAGAAGCCGTCGGCCCGTCCGCAGCAGGTCAGGGGCGCCCTGCGGCAGCTGATCGACTCGCTGGACGGCGTCCCCGCCTACATCACCGGGCGGCGCTCGGACATCCTCGTCTGGAACCGGATGGCGGCGGCGGTGTTCGGGGACTGGTCGGAGCTGCCCGCACAGGAGCGGAACTGGGCGCGGATGGTGTTCCTGCGGCCCGAGTACCGGGATCTGTACATCGACTGGGATCAGAAGGCCGCCGACATCGTCAGCTATCTCCGGATGGACGCGGGCTGTCACCCGGACGATCCCCGGCTGTCGGCGCTGGTGGGCGAGTTGTCGGTGAAGAGCGAGGAGTTCCGGCGGCTGTGGGCCGCGCACGACGTGAAGGAGAAGAGTCACGGGGTGAAGCGCATGCGGCACCCCCTGGTCGGCGATCTGACGCTGTCCTTCGAGTCGTTCCCGCTCCCCGACGACCACGAGCAGACCTTGATCACCTATCACGCCGAGCCGGGCTCCCCGTCCGCGGAAGCCCTGCGTCTGCTGGCCAGCTGGGGCACGGACGCCACCCGCGCCCGGACGACGGCGCCGTGAGAACGGCCCGCCGGAGAGGTGCCTCCCGGCGGGCCGTCGCCTCAGCCGTGTCCTGATCCGCGCCCGCGCCCCACGCGCCCCACGCCGGGGGCAACCCGCGCCAAGGGCGGTCTCACGCCCCGGCGTTCTCCTTCACGGTGATGCGCCCCTTGCGGATCGTCACGACCCTGGGGGCCTTCCTCGCCAGCGTCGAGTCGTGCGTGACCATCACGAAGGTGAGCCCGTGCTCCTTCCACAGGCCCTCCAGCACCTCCATGATCTCGTCGCGCGTCGACTCGTCGAGGTTGCCGGTGGGTTCGTCGGCCAGCAGGACCTTGGGCCGCTTCACCAGCGCGCGGGCGATCGCGACCCGCTGCTGCTGACCGCCCGAGAGCTCCGCCGGCAGATGCCCGAGCCGCTCCCCCAGCCCCACCGACTCCAGCGCCTCGGCGGCACGTCGCCGCCGCTCCCCCGCCTTCACGCCGAGCGGTACGAGCGCCGTCTCCACGTTCTCCTGCGCGCTCAGCGTGGGGATCAGGTTGAAGCTCTGGAACACGAACCCGATGCTCTCGCTGCGCACCCGGGTGAGCCTGGCCTCCGACAGCCCGGCCAGGTCGGTGCCGTCGAGTTCGACGCTCCCGCCCGACGGCTTGTCGAGCCCGCCTAGCATCTGGAGCAGCGTGGACTTCCCACCCCCGGTGGGCCCTTGGATGACGAGCCGGTCCCCGTCCGCGATCGTGAGGTCGACGCCGTCGAGCGCATCGACGGTGTCCTTGCCCCGGGTGTAACGCTTGGTCACGCCGGTCAGTACGTACATGGTGCAACTCCTGGATGGTGTGAGGACGCGGCCGACGTGCCGCACGGGTCGGGGACGGCGGCCTGCTACTCCACCCGCCGCAGGGCGTCGGCGGGGCGCAGCCGGGAGGCGCGCCAGCCGCCGAACGCGCCCGCGATCAGTCCGCCGGTGACGGCGAGGCCCACCGCGAGGGCGATCGTGGAGACGCTGACGGGCGCGGTGAGCGCGACGTCCAGCGCGTTCGACGCCGCCTGACGCCCGCCGCCCGCACCGCCGGCGCCCGGGAAGCCGCCTGCGCCGGGTCCGCCGCCCGCGCCGCCGAACCCGCGTCCGGCCGCCCCGACCTCCGCCTGAAGCGTCGGGCTGATCGCCGTGACGGTGTACGCGCCCGCGAGGCCCAGCGCGATGCCGAGCGCCCCGCCGACGAGGCCGTTGACCATGGCCTCGCCGACGACCTGCCGGGTCACCCGCCCCGACCTCCAGCCGAGCGCCTTGAGCGTCCCGAACTCCCGCACCCGGCGCGAGACCGCCGAGGAGGTGAGCAGCCCGGCCACCAGGAACGCGGCGGCGAGCACGGCCACGGAGAGCCACCTGCCGACGTTCGAGGCGAGGTCGGAGGCGGTGGACAGCGACCCGGAGACGGTGTCGGCGAGATCGGCGGAGGTGGTGACCGTGGTCCCCGAGATGTTCTTCTGGATGGCCGACTTGACGGAGTCGATGCGCTGGGAGTCGCTCGCCTTGACGTAGATCGTGGTGACCTCGCCCTGGGAATCGCTGAGCATCTGGGCCTGCTTCAGCGGCATGTAGAGGTCGGCCGCGGCGTCCCCGCTGTCGGGGGTGGCGATACCGATGACCTTGTACTTCGTGGAGTCGATGGTGACGCTGTCGCCGACCTTCAGCTCCTTCTCGCGAGCGTAGGAGGCGTCGGCGACGACGACCCGCGCGTCGGTCTCGGAGGTCTTGAACGTACGTCCGCCGGTGATCTTCGAGGAGGTGAGGGGGCCGAGGTCCGGCTCGGTGACGTCGGTGCCGTAGACGGAGTAGTTGTCGACGTCGAACTCGGCGCCGCCGCCCTCGACGCGCCCCTGCGGCTGCCCGCCACTCCCGCCGTTCTGTCCGGGACCGCCCTGCTGCCGGCCGCCCGCGCTCTCGTCCTGCTGGAACTGGCCGCGCCGGAACTGCCCGTCGACCTTGATGACCTGGAGGCTGAGGCCGCCGACGGCCTCCGCGACGCCCTGCTGCTCACCGACCTCGGTGACGGTCGAACTCTTCAGGGTCTGGAAGCCCTGGACGCGGACGAGGTCGCTGCTCTGCTCCTCGTCGGAGTCCTCGTCCCGTGCGTCGAACTCGAAGCGGGGGCGTTCGGCGCCGTTCTCGCCGGGCGCGGCGGCGGCCTTGGTGACGGTCATGTCCGTCCCCAGGCCGTAGAGGGACGCGAGGACCTTGCCCTGGGCCTTCTCCATGCCGGACGACACGGAGCTGACCACGATCACCAGCGCGATGCCGAGGGCGAGCCCGGAGGCGACGACGAGCGCCGCCTTTCTGCGGCGGCGCAGTTCGCGCCTCAGGTAGGTGAGAAACATGGCCGAAAGCTAGGGAGGCCACGTGATGACGGGATAAGCCCCTCATAAGAGCGGGATGAGAACGCCGAAGCCGGCAGGGGAGGGGCGCCGAAGCGGGTCTCGGAAAGCGCCGAAGCCGCCCCCGGGGGCGGCTTCGATGTCAGGAGGCCGGAAGAGGGTCGGTGCCGCGTCCGGTGATCGGCGCGGCACCGCTCGGGTGGCGGGTCAGGCCGCCGAGCCCGCCTTCCAGTCGGCCCAGCTCAGGTTCCAGCCGTTGAGGCCGTTGTCCGGGGCGACCGTCTTGTCGCCGGTGTTCTGGACGACGACCACGTCACCGACGATGGAGTTGTCGTAGAACCACGCGGCCTCGGTGTTGGGGTCGTTGGCGCCCTTGGTGTCGTTGAGACCGACGCAGCCGTGGCTGGTGTTGACGTTGCCGAAGATCGAGTCGGCACCCCAGTAGTTGCCGTGGAGGAAGGTGCCGGAGGTCGTCAGACGCATGGCGTGGGGTACGTCCTTGATGTCGTACTCGCCCTTGCCGTCGTCGTCGGTGAAGCCGACCGTCGCGCCGTTCATCCGGGTCTCCTTGAACTTCTCGGAGATCACCATCTGGCCCTCGTACGTCTTGTTCTCGGGCGAGCCGGCGGAGATCGGGATGGTCTTGACGACCTTGCCCTCCTGCATGACCTTCATCTGCTTGGTCTTGGCGTCGACGACCGAGACCTGGTTGCGGCCGATCTTGAAGGTGACCGTCTTCTGCTGGACACCGAAGACGCCGTCGGCGCCCTCGACACCGTCGAGCGCGAGCTTCAGCGTGACGGTGGAGCCCGCCTTCCAGTAGTCCTCGGGCCGGAAGTCGATGCGGTTCGCGTTGAACCAGTGCCCGACGACCTCCTGGCCGGAGCTGGAGGAGACGGTGATCCCCTTCTGGACGGCGGCCTTGTCGGTGATCGCCTTGTCGAAGTTGATCGAGACCGGCATGCCGACGCCGACGGTGGAGCCGTCCTCGGGCGTGAAGTTGCCGATGAAGCTGTTGGCGGGCGAGACCGTGGTGAACGCCGCGTTCTCGTGGGCCTCGCGGCCCTCGGAGTCCTCGGCGGTGGCGGTGATCTTGTAGTTGGTGGACCGCTCCAACTGGACGCTCGGCGCCCAGCTCTTCTTGTCGGCGGATATCTCACCCTGGACGGCGGCGCCGTCCGTGGTGGTCATCGTCACCTTGGTGAGCTCGCCCTTGCTCACGGTGACCTTGGCGGAGTTGTTGATGGAGGCGTTGTTCGAGCCGTCCTTCGGGGTGATCTTGATGTCGGCCTCGGAGGTCTTCTTGGCCGCCGCCTCGTCGACCTTGGACTGCGAGGAGTCCCCTCCGTCGCCCCCGGACGCGTTGTCGCCGTCGCCCCCGCTGCACGCAGAGAGCACCAGCACCCCGCCGAGCAGTGCGGACGCGACCGTCAGGCCCTTGCGCCGCTTACTGTTCGTCATCACACGCTTCTCCATCGTTGCCGAAATCCCCAAGAACCGAGAATCCCCGTAAGCACTAAAACACCACCACGGCACCGAGCCGTTCCGCTTGGCGCCGATGTGTGGGATACGCCACTCCGCCTGGTCCGGGTCGACAGTGACTCCGGGCGGTGGTGCGCGAGTGACCAGTGCGCCCTTTGGGACGAGAGAACCCCGGGCGGCGGTTGCCGCCCGGGGTCATGAATTCCCCAAGGCGCCTCAGCCGCGTCCGACTTCCTCGTCGTCCTCGCCGTCATCATCCTCGTCGAGGCCCCATTCCGGCGAATCGGGGTCGTAGTCGATCGCCTCACTGCTCCAGGAGGCCTGGGCGAGTTCGACGCCCGGCACCTCACCGACCAGGTCGAACGGGTCGATCAGATACGCGAGCGCCTCCGCTGTGTCCTCCGTCACCGCGCTCTCGGCGTGTACCCGTTCATCGCCCGGCATATCAGGATCGTCGGCGATCCGTCGCAACGCGGCGCCGGTGACGGCCTCGACGTTCTCGACCTCCACCACCAATTCCACGCGGAGGCGGACAAACTGTGATGTCTCCTCTGTAGTCATGCTTCGGAGCGTACGGCTCACATGCCCCGCGACTTTCCCGCGACCCGCGACTTTCATTAGCATCGCTGTCCACGGCCAATTCGCCAGCGTCACAAGGGGATCGATATTCCGTGTCCGTCGCACGTCGCGCGTCGTCCACCGCCCGCCGATCGCTGCTGACCGCCACCGCCGCGGGGACCCTTCTGGCTGCCCTGTGGTTCGTGCCGTCGGCCAACGCGACCCAGGAGGCGCCGGACATACGGCAGGAGACGACGACCACGACCGATTCGGACGGGACGACCGTCTCCGGATCGGCCGAGGACGGGGAGTCGGCGGGTCGCACCACCCAACTCGCCGACACCGGCAGCCCCAACACCACGCCGTATATCGTCGGCGGCACCCTCTTCCTGGGCCTCGGCGCGGGCTTCGTGGCGTACTCGGTGCGCCAGGGCCGTCTGGAGGCGTACTGACGCGCCCGGCACTGACACGCGTACGCAGGGGGGGCACCGCCACGTCGGCGGTGCCCCCCCCTGCGCGTCCCGGTCGGCGCTCCCCGTCAGGGGCCGAGGTCAGGCCAGCGGGCCGGTGACCGACTCGGCGGCCGCGACCAGTCGGCCCTCGCGGACGAACGTGTCGGCGAGCGCCAGGTCGGGGGCGAGGAATCGATCCGGCCCGGGGCCCTCGACCCCGAACTTCCGTACGGCCTCGACGACCGCCCGGGTGGCCGGCGCGGGCGTGAGGCCCTCGCGCAGCTCCACGGCGCGCGTCCCGGCGTAGAGCTCGACGGCGAGCACCCGGGTGAGGTTGTCGACGGCGGTGCGCAGCTTGCGGGCGGCCGACCACCCCATGGAGACGTGGTCCTCCTGCATCGCGGAGGACGGGATCGAGTCCGCGGAGGCCGGGACGGCGAGCCGCTTCAGCTCGCTGACCAGCGCCGCCTGCGTGTACTGGGCGATCATGAGACCGGAGTCGACACCGGCGTCGTCCGCGAGGAACGGCGGCAGCCCGTGCGAGCGGTTCTTGTCGAGCAGCCGGTCGGTGCGCCGCTCGGCGATCGAGGCCAGGTCCGCGACCGCGATGGCGAGGAAGTCCAGCACGTAGGCGACCGGGGCGCCGTGGAAGTTGCCGTTGGACTCGACCCGCCCGTCCGGCAGGACCACGGGGTTGTCGACGGCGGACGCCAGCTCCCGCTCGGCGACGAGCCGCGCGTGGGCGAGGGTGTCCCGCCCGGCACCGGCGACCTGCGGGGCGCAGCGCACCGAGTACGCGTCCTGCACCCGCGGCGCGTCGTCCTGGTGGTGCCCGGTGAGCTCCGAACCCTCCAGCACCGCCAGCATGTTGGCGGCGGAGGCGCCCTGTCCGGGGTGCGGGCGGATGGCGTGCAGCTCGGGGGCGAGGACCTTGTCGGTGCCGAGCAGCGCCTCCAGGGAGATCGCGGCGGTGACGTCGGCCGACGTGTACAGCGTCTCCAGGTCGGCGAGCGCCATGACGAGCATGCCGAGCATGCCGTCGGTGCCGTTGAGGAGGGCGAGCCCCTCCTTCTCGCGCAGTTCGACGGGGGTGATGCCGTGCGCGGCGAGCAGCTCGGCGGCCGGCCGTACGACGCCGTCGGGGCCCTCGGCGTCGCCCTCGCCCATGAGGGTGAGCGCGCAGTGCGACAGCGGGGCGAGGTCGCCGGAGCAGCCGAGGGAGCCGTACTCGTGCACGACGGGGGTGATCCCGGCGTTGAGGAGGTCGGCCATGGTCCGCGCGACCTCGGGGCGCACACCGGTGCGGCCGGAGCAGACCGTCTTCAGCCGCAGGAACACCAGCGCGCGGACGACCTCGCGCTCCACCCTCGGGCCCATGCCGGCCGCGTGCGAGCGGACGATGTTGCGCTGGAGCCGGCCGCGCAGCTCCTGGCTGATGTGCCGGGTCGCGAGGGCACCGAAGCCGGTGGAGACCCCGTAGACGGGGTCCGGTTTGGCCGCCAGCGCGTCCACGATCCCGCGGGCCGCGGCGAGGGCCGCCAGCGCCTCCTCGGAGAGCTCGACCCGGGCGCCGGCGCGCGCCACGGCGAGGACGTCGGCGGCGGTGACACCGGACGTCCCGAGGACCACCGTGTCCACAGAGTGCATATCCATATTCAGGATCGTAGGGACTGAATCGCCGAATGTCACGAGCGGAGGCCGGGTGGACTCCTTACCGGACCGGCGCCGCATGACACGATCCGCGACATTCACGGACGAAGCAACTCGCGTAGATCAGAGAACGATCAGAGTGTTATGGGAATTCGATCAAAGAATGATCAGAAACTCGCAGGTAACAGACGTATCCGGCAGGGCGGGGAGTTACGGTCATGACACCTGATGCGTTGACGCCTCACCTGCACGCCACCTCCCCCGTGCGCGCACATGACGGTCGACGCCTCGGACGACCCCAGGTCCCCACGGCCACCACTCCCCCCTGTCGGCCGTGGGGCCCCTACGGCCGACGGCTACACCACCGGCGTCCGTAGGCGTCCCAGGGCCGCGCGCGACCTCGAACAGTCGCGCGGCCCGCCCTAGGACCGGCGCCCTCGAATGCGGCGCCGGTCCCCCGGGTGCGCCGGGTCCACCGGCGCGGGCGGCCGGTCGGCGAGCCGGACGACCGGGTCCTCACCGTCGCCGCCCTCCCGGCCCGCGACGACCGGCTCGATGGAACCGGCGGCCTTGGCCCGGTACTGGGCGGCGTCCGCGAGCCGGAACAGCCGCCGCGCCGAGCGCAGCGGCCCGATCGGGTCCCCCGTGGAGGCGACCCCGCAGGCGACCCCCTCACCGGGCTCCAAGTCCCGCGCCCGCGCACACAGATCACCGGCGACCCGCACCACCTCGTCCGCCGAGGGACCCACCGCGAGCAGACAGAACTCGTCGCCGCCGAGCCGCGCGGCCAGGACGTGCGGCAGCTCCGCCGCGCAGCGCGAGAGCACCGAGCCGAACCGCTCCAGCACCTGGTCGCCCACGGCGTGCCCGTAGGAGTCGTTGACCTTCTTCAGCCCGTTGAGGTCGCAGACCACCAGGCTGATCACCGTGCCGTCGCGCCGGTGCGCCTCCATCGCCTCGTCCAGCCGCAGATCGACCGCGCGCCGGTTGCCGAGGCCGGTGAGGGAGTCGGTGAAGGCGAGCCGCCGGGCCTCCTCCAGCCGTTCCGACTGCGCGATCCCCGCCGCCACGACCGAGGCGAGGACCGTCGCGAACGCGGCGTCGTCGCCGTGGAAGACGGGCTCCCCGGCGGGCCGGGCCACATACAGCTCGCCCCACGCCCGGCCGTTCAGCACGATGGGCGCCACCACGCAGCAGCCCCGGCCGCGCCGGCGCAGCGCCGCCACCCGCTGGTGGCAGTAGCCGCGCCGGCGCCGGTCCGCGACCGGCCCGGCCGCCGTCTCCACCCAGGCGTTGGGCTCGCCTCCCTCCAGCCACCGCTCGTGCAGGAACTCCGCGATCTCCGGGAACTGGTGCACGGGGTACGTCTCGTCCTCCGGGAACTCCTCCTCGTCCGCCGCCCGGTTGCCCACGTTCACGAGCACCCGCAGCAGCCCGCGCTCCCGCTCCCACACGGACAGCGCGGCGAAACTGCCGGACAGGGCCCGGCACGCCCCGTCCGCGGCGGCCCGCCACGACTCCTGCGGCGTGTGCGCGGCGGCCATGCCCCGCGCCAACGCGACCACGGCCCTCAGCCGTCTGTCGTCACCCACGACTCCAGGCTAGGGAGCTTTGCTCCGATTTGAGACGTTGGCGAGGCGAACAGGGGTACGGCCCGCCCGCGCCCGCCCCGGCCACCGGGCAAAGAGAGGTAC
>NZ_LIQX01000192.1 GCF_001418475.1 Streptomyces ossamyceticus
CGCCCCTGGAAAAGCAGGGGCTGCGCCCCACGCTTTTCCCGCCGCCCCGCAGCGGTGCACGCGACCAGCCCTCAGGCACCCCCACCGATATACGCGAGCCCGACCGCGAGGCCGCCCCCTCTTCCTCCATGCACGAGCCCCGACCCCGAAGCCGCCCCCTCAGCCCCAATGGGTCCTGGGGGCGGCAGACCCAGCGGGGCGGTTACGCGCCCGCCGGCTGTCGGACGTTCGCCCGGACCCAGTCCACGATCGACGCCGTCGTCGCCCCGGGCGTGAAGATCTCGGCGACACCCTTCTCCTTGAGGGGCGCGATGTCGGCCTCGGGGATGATGCCGCCGCCGAAGACGAGAATGTCCTCGGCGTCACGCTGCTTGAGGAGATCGATGACGGCCGCGAAGAGCGTGTTGTGGGCGCCCGAGAGGATGGACAGGCCGATCGCGTCGGCGTCCTCCTGGATCGCGGTGTCGACGATCTGCTCCGGGGTCTGGTGGAGGCCGGTGTAGATGACCTCCATACCGGCGTCGCGCAGCGCCCGCGCGATCACCTTGGCCCCGCGATCGTGGCCGTCGAGTCCCGGCTTGGCCACCACCACGCGGATCGGACCGGCTGCCACACCCATCACTGCCTCCATGAAACGACTACACCCATCCGTAACAGAGCACGGCCGTCATTACCGCACGTACCGCGAAAACCGCCCATATCACTATCCGCCGCACCGGGCATGTCCGCATGCCATCCGGCGCATGCCATCCGTTCCGCGGAACAGCTACCCGCACCACATACCGGGGAAGTGAACGAACGTTATCCCCAGCATCCCGCAACCGGCAGTTTCGCGGTGGAGACCGAGGGGGAAATCACACGATGGGACACGTTCGCCGCGCACCGTTCCCGGCTCTCGCGGCTCACGCGTCGCGGGGATCGAGGTGCCACGGCAGTCCTGCCGGGCACCTCAGCCCTCGTGCCGCGCGCGCCACGAACGGGAGCGGGCGCACAGGAAGGCCGTCAGCAAGGTGTCGCACCGCCCTCGCCGTTCACGGGAGCCACGGCGACGGAGGATCGACACCAGGCGGACGGTGGACGGCAGGACAGCGGGGGCCAGAAGGAGAATCGACGGCTCCCGTAGCGTCACCGACGCCTCACGCGTCGCGGGCGCACCACACGTTGCAGGGATCGGAGGCATCCGGACACCCCGGATGTGCGCGGACGCACCAGGCGCCGCAGATGATCAGGCTTCGCGTCCACGCCGCCCGCCGACCGCACCGCGGGCCTTCCACTAGGGCATACGGGGGACGCCGGTCGTCCGACCGTCTGCCGACGGGAGGGTCGGGCATGAAGGTCACCAGGGCGGCAGCGCCCCTTCTTCCGCTCTGCGAGCGACTCCTGCCCACAAGACTGACCGGCCTCTCGGTCGCCCTCCTCAAGGCGACCGCCCTGGAACTGGCGATCCTCGCCGGACACCTGCTGCTCTACCCGTCCGGGATCATCCAGGAGCGCCGGACCACACCCCCGCCCCCTTCGGCGGACGCGCCCCGCCTGCCGACGGAGGACAAGCCTCCGGTCGTGCTCCTGCACGGGTTCATCGACAACCGCTCCGTGTTCGTCCTGCTGCGCCGCGCCCTCGCCCTGGGCGGCGGCCGACACCTGGAGTCCCTCAACTACTCGCCTCTGACCTTCGACATCCGTGCCGCCGCCGAATTGCTGGGCCGGCACATCGAGGACATCTGCGAGCGCACGGGCCGGGAGCGGGTCGACGTCGTCGGGCACAGCCTGGGCGGGCTGATAGCGCGGTACTACGTGCAGCGGCTCGGCGGCGATCGCCGCGTCCGTACGCTCGTCACGCTCGGCACCCCGCACGGCGGCACCCAGGTCGCCCCCCTCGCGAACGCGCACCCGATCGTCCGGCAGATGCGGCCGGGTTCGGACCTGCTGGAGGAGTTGCGTGAGCCGGCGCCGGGCTGCCGTACCCATTTCGTGGCGTTCTGGAGCGATTTCGACCATGTGATGGTGCCGGTGGAGACCGCCCGCGTCGACCACCCCGACCTCATGGCGCGCAATGTCCAGGTCACCGGTATCGGTCATCTCGCACTGCCCGTGCACCCCACCATCGCCAACGAGATCCGCCAGGCGCTGGACGAGGCTCCGACGGCAACCCGCCCCGCCGCCCGCCCGGGCGGCCTGACGGTAGCGTGACAACAAGGGACAGATCTACGTAAACCCGGCACACTTCCGCACGCCCCCGCCACGCGCCGGACCCGCGACACCCTTCCGCTCAGCATCCACGCGCCCCACAGACGACGCACTCACACATCGAGGAGCGCCCGAAACCCCGGAACTCGGCCGCCCCACAGGCCCCACACGGCCGCCAGTTATCGAACAAACCTCGAACGCAAAGCCAAACTCGTCCCCATAGACCGCCGAAAGACGCTCGAATGCCCGTTTCCTACGACCGCGAAACCCGTTGAAGATTGTCGCGCCCGCATACCGCCGGGTACAGTCACCGCACTGCTCTGCCAGCCCCTGTCGTCGAGGCGAAAGAGAAGTTGGTGAACGATCGTCACCCGTCGGGGACCGCAACATCCCCGGCTCCGGCCTCCGATGCCGACCCGGCGCACTACGCGTCGTACGGCCACCAAGGAGCCGGTTACGGCGACTTCACCACGTACGGCGATTACTCCGCCACTGGTTTTGACTCCGGCACGGGTGCCCAGGCGAACGCCACCGGAACCTTCGAGACCGACCCTCTTTTCGGTGACCTTCCGGGCAACGACGCGGGCACCGGCTCCTACGACGCCTCCCAGTGGTCCACGGGCAGCCACCAGACCCTGAACTACGACCCGTATGCCGCGCAGCATCAGGCCGCGTACGACACGGGCAACTACGACTCGACGTCCTGGTCCACCGGTTACGGGCATCTCGCCCAGGTCCCGGGCCAGTCACAGGGCCCGGACGCCAGTGGCCAGTGGGACGCGAGCGGCTGGCTGCAAGCCGAACAGCTCGGCCAGAGTGACCAGTTGGACGCCGACCAGACCCAGCAGTGGGTCGGGGTGCAGCACTTCGCGACGGGCGTCTTCGACGCCACGCAGTGGAACACCGACGGCACGCAGGCCTCCGACGAGCACGAAGGCGGCGCCGCCGAGTCGTACGACCACGGCGACAGCGCCCCCGAGGTGCCCGACGCGCACGAGCACCCCTCCCCCGAAGCCGTGGAGTTCGCCCAGCAGGCGACCGCCACCTTCGAGCAGCTCGCCCCGTACGACGACGATCAAGCCCTCTCCGGTGACGGCGAGTTCGAGTCCGGCGGCGCCGCGCTCCTCGACGAACAGGAAGAGGTCACCCCGCCCGCCACGGCGAGCCCGGGCCGGGCGGCCACTCGCGCGGCCTCGCGGTCACGTCGCCGTGCTCCGGCCAAACGTTCCGCCCTGCTGACAGTGGCTGTTCCGTCGGCGTGCGTCATGGGTGTAGCCGGTATCGCGGCGGCCTCGGTCGGCATCGGTGGGGGCGAGACGGAGACGACGGCGGCCACCAAGTCGGACGCCACCGCCGTGAAGCCGTCCGCCGCCAACAACCAGCTCGACACTCAGCTGGAGAGCCTGTCCGCCGAGGCGGACGACTTCGCCGACCGGGCGAGCCGTACGCAGGAGCGCATCGACCTGAAGGCCCAGCAGGAGCTGGAGCAGAAGAAGGCAGCGGCCGAGGCGGCCCGCAAGGAGCGACTGCGGCCGAAGTTCGCGCTGCCGGTCGCCAAGCACGGGCTCAGCGCGTACTACGGGCAGTCCGGCGTCAACTGGATGTCGCTGCACACCGGGATCGACTTCCCCGTCTCGTACGGCACGCCGGTGATGGCCGCGACCGACGGCACGGTGCGCACGCAGTGGAACCCGGCCTACGGCAACATGGTCATCGTGACCGCCAAGGACGGCACCGAGACCTGGTACTGCCACCTCTCCACGTACAAGGTCGCCTCCGGCGCGACGGTCAAGGCCGGCGATGTCATCGCCTACTCGGGCAACTCGGGCAACTCGACCGGCCCGCACCTGCACTTCGAGGTTCACCCCGCGGGTGGCTCGGCCATCGACCCCCTGCCGTGGCTGCGCAGCCACGGACTGGACCCGACGTAACCGTCGCCCATCGGCGTATCGGGCGAGATCGAGCCAAGCCGAACAAGATCAGGTACGACAACCGGGCCCCTGCCGAGCAGGGGCCCGAGTCATGTCAGCGCAGGAGGAGGCTCGTCGGCGGAGGCGGAGGGGTGCCCTCGAAGGCGGAGGCTCGTCGCCGAGACTCCGCCGGGGCTCGCTACAGCTTCTCCACCGGCGCGTACCGCAGCAGCAGCCGCTTCGGCTTGGCGTCACCGAAGTCGATCGTCGCCTCCCCGTTGGCTCCCGTGCCCTTGACGGCGATGACGGTGCCGAGGCCGAACTGGTCGTGGGTGACGCGGTCGCCGACGGCGAGGGAGACGACCGGCTTCTCGCTGGTGCGACGGGTGGCGAAGCCTGACGCGCCCGAGGCGGAGGAACGGGAGCGCGACGACGACAGCGACGACGCGATCCCGCCGACCGGACCCGAGGGCATCGACGCGGAGCCGCCCTTGCGCTTCCACTCCAGGTAGCTCGCCGGGATCTCCTCCAGGAAGCGGGACGGCGGGTTGTACGACGGCTGCCCCCAGGCGCTGCGCATCGACGACCGGGTGAGATAGAGCCGTTCCCGCGCGCGGGTGATGCCGACGTAGGCGAGGCGGCGCTCCTCCTCCAGCTCCTTGGTCTGGCCGAGGGCACGCATGTGCGGGAAGACACCGTCCTCCATGCCCGTCAGGAAGACGACGGGGAACTCCAGGCCCTTGGCGGTGTGGAGGGTCATGAGCGTGATGACGCCCGAGCCGTCCTCGTCCTCGTCGGGGATCTGGTCGGAGTCGGCGACCAGGGCGACCCGCTCCAGGAACTCGGCGAGACTGGCGGAGGTCGCGCCCTCGCCCTCCGCCGCGCCGGCCTCCTGCTCGAACTCCAGGGCCACGGCCGCGAGTTCCTGGAGGTTCTCGATGCGGGTCTCGTCCTGCGGGTCGGTGGACGCCTGCAGCTCGGCCAGATAGCCCGTGCGTTCGAGGACCGCCTCCAGGACGGTCGCCGGACCGGCACCCGACTCGACGACGGTCCGCAGGTCCTCCATCAGCGTGTTGAACCGCTTGACCGCGTTCGTCGACCGGGCGGCCATGCCGTACGCCTCGTCGACGCGCTTCAGCGCCTGCGGGAAGCTGATCTTCTCGCGCTGGGAGAGGGCGTCGATCATCGCCTCGGCACGGTCGCCGATGCCTCGCTTGGGGACGTTGAGGATGCGGCGCAGCGGGACCGAGTCCTCCGGGTTGGCGAGAACACGCAGGTAGGCCAGGACGTCCCGGACCTCCTTGCGCTCGTAGAAGCGGACACCGCCGACGACCTTGTAGGGCAGGCCGACGCGGATGAAGACCTCTTCGAACACACGGGACTGGGCGTTGGTCCGGTAGAAGACGGCGACGTCCCCGGCCTTCGCGTGGCCCGCGTCCGTGAGGCGGTCTATCTCGTCGGCGACGAACTGGGCCTCGTCGTGTTCGGTGTCGGCGACGTACCCGGTGATCTGCGCGCCGGCACCCGCGTTGGTCCACAGGTTCTTGGGGCGGCGGGACTCGTTGCGCTCGATGACGGCGTTGGCGGCGGAGAGGATCGTCTGCGTCGAGCGGTAGTTCTGTTCGAGAAGGATCGTCGTCGCGTTCGGGTAGTCCTCCTCGAACTGGAGGATGTTGCGGATCGTCGCGCCGCGGAAGGCGTAGATCGACTGGTCGGCGTCACCGACGACACACAGCTCGGCGGGCGGGATGTCGTACTCGCCGGGGGGCACGTCGACGGGGTGCTCGGAGGTGCCGACCAGCTCCCTGACCAGGGCGTACTGAGCGTGGTTGGTGTCCTGGTACTCGTCGACGAGGACGTGACGGAAGCGGCGGCGGTAGTGCTCGGCGACATCCGGGAAGGCGCGCAGCAGATTGACCGTCGTCATGATCAGGTCGTCGAAGTCGAGCGCGTTCGCCTCGCGGAGGCGGGACTGGTAGAGCGCGTAGGCCTGGGCGAGGGTCTTCTCGAAGCCGTCGGTGGCCTGGGCGGCGAAGTCCTCCTCGTCGATCAGCTCGTTCTTCAGGTTGCTGATCTTGGCGCTGAAGGACTTGGGCGGGAAGCGCTTGGGGTCGAGGTCCAGATCACGGCAGACCAGGGCCATCAGGCGCTTGCTGTCGGCGGCGTCGTAGATCGAGAAGGAGGACGTGAAGCCCAGCTTCTTGCTCTCGCGGCGCAGGATGCGGACACAGGCGCTGTGGAAGGTCATGACCCACATCGCGTTCGCCCGCGGTCCCACGAGCTGCTCGACGCGCTCCTTCATCTCGCCCGCGGCCTTGTTGGTGAAGGTGATCGCGAGGATCTGGCCCGGGTGGACGTTCCGCTCGCCGAGCAGGTGGGCGATGCGGTGGGTGAGCACACGGGTCTTGCCGGAGCCGGCGCCGGCCACGATGAGCAGGGGGGAGCCGGCGTGCACGACGGCCGCGCGCTGGTTCTCGTTCAGCCCGTCCAGGAGAGCCGCCGCGTCGATCACGGGTCGTGGGGCACCGTCGCGGTAGTAGGTGTCCCGGTCCGGCGGCACGTCGAACTTCCCGCCGAACAGATCGTCCGGAATCGACTCCGGCACATGATCGTCCTCGGGCGGCGGCGGGGGCTCCTCGTCACGGCCGCGGGGGGCCTGGAGGTCCGCCAGGAAGCTGTCGTCAAAGAGGCTGCTCATCGCTCTCCGAGTCTAGGCGCCCCCACTGACAGCGAGGGGCCGCCCCGGGAAGTCGGTGCGGGCACGCTCCGAGCCGCGCCCCGCGGAGCCGTCGGCCACCGGTCGCACCCACCCCATCACGGTGAGCGATCGACCGTAGCACCTATCGTGTCCGCGAGGCCAAGGTCACGAAAACGTATCGGGCATATCGAACATCAACCTTCACACGGACCACACCAGTTGGCTAGCGTCTTGGTTCAGGCCGTACGACCCAACCGGCGAACGTCGCCGGGCCGCACGGCCTCCGCCGAGTCCGGTGCGCCCCTCCACGGCAGCCGGAGCCGGGGACCCACCGACCTCTGGGGTGAATCGACCCGACCGCCGTACGCGGCGAGGGCCGTAGGGCAAACCTTCCGAAAGCATGCGCCCGAACCCGACAGCTAACTCGGTAGGCGGACTACGGAAGGAGTCGCCGAACCATGGCGCCGCACCGCAAGCCGCGTCCGACCGGCCGGACGCGCGCGGGCATCCGCACCCCCGCCCTCGCCACCGCCGCCCTCACCTCCGTGGCCCTGCTCTCCCAGACGGCCACCGCCGCCCCCTCGACCGACGACAAGCCGAGTCTGGAGGAGGTCGAGAAGAAGGTAGGCGACCTCTACCGCCAGGCGGAGACGGCGACCGAGAAGTACAACTCGGTCAAGGAAAAGACCACAAAGCAGAAGAAACAGGTCGACAACCTCCTCGACGACGTCGCGAAGCGAACGGAAAAGCTCAACGAAGCGCGCGAGGAGCTGGGTTCGTACGCGGCCGCCCAGTACCGGACGGGCGCGGCCGCCCCCGACACGGCGGCCCTGCTCCTGGCGGACGACCCGCAGGAGTACTTCGCCCAGAACCAGTTGATGGACCGGCTGACGGACCGCCAGCAGGAGGCCGTCGACGGGTACGTCGCGCAGCAGGCGGAGACCTCGCAACGGCGCCAGGAGGCGTCCGAGGGCCTGGAGCAGCTCACCGAGTCGCAGAACGCCCTCAAGTCCAGCAAGGCCAAGGTCCAGGCGAAGCTCGCCGCGGCCCGCGAACTGCTCTCCCAGCTCACCGCCGAGGAGAAGGCCAGGCTCGCGGACATCGAGCGGCGCAAGCAGGAGGAGGCCGACCGCAAGGCGGAGGAGCTGGCGCGCCGGCAGGCGGCGGCCGAGTCACGGGCCGAGTCGGCCCAGGAGACACAGGAGGCCGCTCAGGACATCTCCACCTCCCCGTCCACGTCCACCGGGACCACGACGACGGTCGAGGACTCGACGTACGCCACGAAGGCCGCCAAGGCCCTCGCCTTCGCCCGCGCGCAGATCGGCAAGCCGTACGTCTGGGGCGCCACCGGCCCCGGCTCCTACGACTGCTCCGGCCTCACCCAGGCCGCCTGGAAGGCCGCCGGCGTCGACCTCCCCCGCACCACCTACGACCAGGTCAACGCCGGTACGACCGTCTCGCTCTCCGCCGCCCGCCCCGGCGACCTGATCTTCTTCTACGACAACATCGGTCACGTCGGCCTCTACATCGGCAACGGCATGATGATCCACGCCCCGAAGCCGGGCACCTACGTCCGTGAGGAGTCGATCTTCTACGACGGCGAGTCGTCCATCCACAGCGTGGTGCGGCCGGCGTAGCGGTCGCGGGGTCTGTTCGCGGGACCGGTCGGTACGGCTAGCTGTACGGCAGGTCCGCACGGCCGGTCCGCCCGGGGAGGCGGGCCGGCTCAGGTCCAGAGCACCGCGATGAAGATGTTCGCCATGGTGAGTGCGCCCACCAGTCCGAACAGCGACTTGTCCACGGTCTCCTCGTCGCGCTTGACGTACACCAGCCCCAGGATCACGACCAGCAGCGCCATCTTGATGCCGATCTTGATGTTGTTGACGGGCTGGTCGTCCGCCTGGTTGAGGCCGACGAGGATCGCTCCGGTGATCAGCATGGTGAGCGCGCCGTGCAGCATGGCGGGGACGAAGCGGGCGGCGCCCTGGCCCATGGCCTTCATCTGGGTGAGGAAACCACCCAGGAGAGCGGCGATCCCGATGATGTGGAGCGCGACGAAGAGGTGGATGAGTACGTCCATGGGTGGAGCCTAATGAGAAGGCGACGACCGGCCGGGCACCGGGGGCGGGGGCTTGGGGCTTCCGGCGTGGGCGAGGGCGCTGTGCCGCACCCGGCGACGGCGGGCCCGATCTTGCATATATGCGCCCTATAGCACCGTCTCGTCCCGCCCGGCCGGGAATGGCCGCATCGATCATCGCGCAGCGTGATTACGGCGGCGCCAGGGCGGGATCACGGTCACATACGGTCACCTCGCGGTCGGTGCACGCCACTTCCGTACAAGGCGTTACCGGCCCGACACACTCAGGTTTAACGTCCTCCCTCAGGTGACCGGCTCCCCACCGCCGCCCGGGCCAGGGGCGGCAGTCGGACACCACCGCCGAGAAAGTCCGGCGGCGTCCCGCTCCCCCCTGTGCGGGCCGCCGCCGGATGCGTCACCGCTCCCCCAGGCGGACTGTGCGCTCCGACGCACGGACGGCGGTCGTACGAGAGGACATGGAGTCCCACGTGGCAGCGCACCGCAAGCCCAGACAGCGCTCGCTCGGCGGCCCGACGGTCCGCACGGCCGCGACCCTCGCGCTCGCCGGCGCGGCGACCGCGACCGGTTTCGACGGTACCGGGCACGCCGACCCCCGCCTCACGCCCGAGCAGATCAAGGCGAAGGTGGACAAGCTGTACGAGGAGGCGGAGGTCGCCACCGACAAGTACAACGGGGCCAAGGAGAAGGCCGACAAGGCGCAGGAGAACCTGGAGGAACTGCGCGACCAGGCCGCCCGCCGCACCGACCGCCTCAACTCCGCCCGCGAGCAGTTGGGTTCGCTGGCCACCGCGCAGTACCGGACCGGCGGCATCGACCCGTCGTGGCAGCTGGCGCTCTCCGGTGATCCGGACCAGTACCTCGCCAACGCCGCCCTCGCCGATCGCGTCGGCACCCGGCAGGCGGCCGATGTGGCCGGCGTACGGCAGCAACTGCTGGAGATCGAACGGCTCCGCGGGGCCGCTCGTGTCGAACTGGGCACCCTCAGGACCAAGCAGCAGGAGGTCAAGCGACACAAGAAGACGGTCACCTCGAAGTTGACCGAGGCACGGCGGCTCCTCGACCGCCTGACGCCCGAGGACCGCACCCGGCTGAGCAGCCCCGGCTCCGGCACGGGTCACGCCTCGCGCTCCGCCCTCTCCTCCCCGCGTACCGTCACCGGCCCGGTCTCACCGGCCTCCTCCGCCTCCGACGCCCCCAATGCCCGTGCCGCCTCGGCCGTTTCCTACGCGTACTCCAAGCTCGGCAGCCCGTACGTCTGGGGTGCCACCGGCCCCAACGCCTTCGACTGCTCCGGCCTCACCCAGGCCGCCTACCGCTCCGCCGGTGTCTCCCTCCCTCGCACCACCTACGGCCAGATCGGCGCCGGCCGCCGCGTCTCCCGCGCGGAACTGCTCCCCGGCGACCTGGTCTTCTTCTACTCCGGCATCAGCCACGTGGGCATCTACGTGGGCAACGGTCAGATGATCCACGCCCCGAACCCCTCCGCCCCGGTACGCGTGGCACCCCTCGACGAAATGCCGTTCGCCGGCGCCACGCGGGTGGCCTGAGCGAGGAGAGAGCGCTGAGTGAGCGAGGAGTGGGCGAGGACCGGCGGCCGGGC
>NZ_LIQX01000193.1 GCF_001418475.1 Streptomyces ossamyceticus
GCTGCTCCGCCTCGTCGGCGGGGCCGGCGGTGCCGACGGTCTCGCGGACGTACCGGTCCGTCTCCCGCAACTTGGCCCGGACGTGGTCCTGTTCACGCCGGCCCATGTCCTTGCCCCGGGCGACGACGTAGACGAAGACGCCCAGGAACGGCAGGACGAGCGCGAAGACCAGCCAGCCCGTCTTGGCCCAGCCGCTCAGCCCGTCGTCCCGGAAGATGTCGACGACCACGCGGAACAGCAGGAAGAACCACATGACCCACAGGAAGATCCACATGATCGTCCAGAAGGCCCCCAGGAGGGGGTAGTCGTAGGCCAGGTTCACAGTGCTTTCCATGGTTTCTCCTGTCGTGTGCGTACGCCTTCGGCAGGGTCGGCGTCAGCCGGGGACGGGCGTCGACCGGCCGTCGGCGGGTGGGCGTCGCTCCGGGCCGGAGGCCGCCGCGAGGATGCCGAGGACGATCAGTACGAGGACGACGATGCCGAGGATGAGCGCCACCGCGCCGGGGGTGGGGTAGTTCCACAGCACCAGGGCGAGCGCGCCGCCGCCGATGGCGATACCGGTGGTCCACTTGACGTGGGTGGACAGCCAGCGGCCGGTGTCGCCGGTGCGCAGACCGCGGCGCGCCATCGCCCGCCCGGTGACGCCGGTTCCCTTCCCCGCCGTCCCTCTGACCCACCGGGCGGGGCGCGAGGGGCCGTACAGGTAGGCGGCCAACGCCGTGATCACCGCGATGACCAGGACCGTGACGGTGCTGTTCTTGAGGAAGCGGATGAAGGTGTCGTAGATGTCGGCCGCGGCGTTCTTCGGCAGGGTGCTCGACGGGACGGAGTCCAGATAGACCGACCGCATCACGGCGAGGCCGACGAGCAGCAGGATCATCATGATCCCGATGCCGATCGCCGTCGCCATCAGCGCCACACGGTGTCTGGGCGCGCTCCAGATGGCGAGCGCCGACAGGACGAGCACCAGGACGGGGAGCCAGGTGCCGACCACGTCCAGCAGGCGCATGGCGTCCTGGGCCTCGTTCAGTTTGTCGGTCTTCAGCAGGGTGACCTTCTTGTCGACGTCAGGGATCTTCGACGCCTGATCGAAACCCGCGTTCACCAGGTCTTTCTTGACCTCGTCGATGAGGGTGCCGATGTTCAGGTCGATGCTGTCGGTGCCGGCCTGGATCGCGCTGTCGCCCTCGCCGGTGAGGACCTTGACCACGGCGGCGTGGGCCCGCCG
>NZ_LIQX01000194.1 GCF_001418475.1 Streptomyces ossamyceticus
CGATTCGCGTGCGCGGGGCCCGCCGCCGGGCGGCGGGCCGGTGCCGAAGGGGCTACGCCCGGGACCGGTGTGCCACGTACGCCAGGGTGCCCAGCAGCAGCCGCGCGGTCGGCGGCCTCGTCGCCGAGTCGAGGGCGGGGGAGCGGAGCCAGCGGACCGGACCGAGGCCACCGCGGTCGGACGGCGGGGCGGTGATGTGGGCGCCGGGGCCGAGGCCGCGCAGGTCGAGGGCGGACGGGTCGTCCCAGCCCATGCGGTAGAGCAGCTCCGGCAACTCGGCGGCGGCCCCGGGCGCGACGAGGAAGTGGGCGCGGCCCTCGGGGGTGGCGATCACCGGGCCGAGCGGCAGGCCCATGCGTTCGAGCCGGACCAGCGCGTGCCGCCCGGCGGACTCGGCGACCTCGATCACGTCGAACGAGCGGCCGACCGGCAGCATGATCGAGGCGCCGGGGTGCTCGGCCCAGGCTTCGCTCACCTCGTCGAGGGTGGCGCCGGCGGGCACCGGGGGAGCGAAGTCGAGAGGGTGCGCGCCGGGCGCGTCACAGGTCGTCCTGCCGCAGGAACAGGCGCCCGAGACCGCCCGTGCGCCGGGGGCGACGTCCCACCCCCAGAGGCCGGTGAACTCGGCCACCGCCGTGCAGTCCGAGGAACGGCCGCGCCGCCCTGATCGCAACTCGCGAATGCCGCCGATCGTGAAGCCCATGCCCCCTCCAACGGGTCCAGCGCGCCGGTGGTTACGTAACGGAGGCGGATCGTGACGCTCCGTCTCCGCCGGGGCGGCGCACCGCGGCACCCCCGGGTGGTGCGATCGGAGCGCGCGCCCTTGAATGCATCGCTCCGCCGACCCCCGGCCGTCATGTGTCAAGTGAATCGCGTACGGGGGACCGTTAGTTCATTCGAAGGGGTGGCGAATGGTGGCGTTTCTGGAATCGCCGTGGCCGGACGCGTGATCGTGGGATTACTTTGAGTGCACAGATCCTGGGGATGCACGCGCTCGTGGGTATGCCGGAGGCAAGTCGTCTTTCCGTTCGACGGGTGACAACGGACGGACGTACGGCGCGGTAACCGGCATTCTGGTAGGGCTTGGCGCACACAGCGCACAAGTGGTTTCAGGGATGGGGGCGTTCCAGTGGGCGGCAACGGCGGAAGCGGCACGAACGCTGAGAAGCGCCCGAACGAACTGCTGGGCTCGTGGTTCGTCCGCAGCGGCTGGTCCAAGGGTGAACTCGCCCGTCAGGTGAACCGCCGCGCCCGCCAGCTCGGGGCCAACCACATCTCCACCGACACCTCGCGCGTACGGCGCTGGCTCGACGGGGAGAACCCGCGCGAGCCGATCCCAAGGATCCTGTCCGAGCTGTTCTCCGAACGGTTCGGCTGCGTCGTCGCCGTCGAGGACCTGGGGCTGCGCGCCGCGCACCAGGCGCCGTCCGTGTCCGGTGTCGATCTGCCCTGGACGGGCCCGCAGACCGTGGCGCTGATCAGTGAGTTCTCGCGCAGCGACCTGATGCTGGCGCGGCGCGGCTTCCTCGGGAACTCACTGGCCCTGTCCGCGGGCCCGGCCCTCATCGAGCCGATGCAGCGCTGGCTCGTCCCCACGCTGCCCGCTCCCCGCCCGGAGCCCGAACCCTCCGCCGCCGCGCGCCGCGGCGGCCGCCTGTCCAAACCCGAGCTGGACCTCCTGGAGTCCACCACGGTGATGTTCCGGGGGTGGGACGCCCAGTGCGGGGGCGGCCTGCGCCGCAAGGCGGTCGTCGGCCAGCTGCACGAGGTGACCGACCTCCTCCAGGAGCCCCAGCCCGAGGCCACCAGCCGGCGTCTGTTCAAGGTCGCCGCCGAGCTGGCGGAGCTGGCCGGCTGGATGAGCTACGACATCGGCCTCCAGCCCACCGCCCAGAAGTACTTCGTCCTCGCCCTGCACGCGGCGAAGGAAGCGGGCGACAAGCCCCTCGGCTCGTACGTCCTCTCCAGCATGAGCCGCCAGATGATCCACCTCGGCCGGCCCGACGACGCGCTCGAACTGATCCACCTCGCCCAGTACGGCAGCCGCGACTGCGCGAGCCCACGCACCCAGGCGATGCTGTATGCGATGGAGGCCCGCGCCTACGCCAACATGGGGCAGCCCGGCAAGTGCAAGAGGGCCGTCCGGATGGCCGAGGACACCTTCGCCGACGCCGAGGAATGGGACGACCCGGACCCCGACTGGATCCGCTTCTTCAGCGAGGCCGAACTGCACGGCGAGAACTCCCACTCCTACCGCGACCTCGCCTATGTGGCCGGCCGCAGCCCCACGTACGCCTCGCTGGCCGAGCCCGTGATGCGCCGCGCGGTCGAACTCTTCGCGACGGACACCGACCACCAGCGGTCGTACGCGCTGAACCTGATCGGCATGGCCACGGTCCATCTGCTGCAGCGTGAGCCCGAACGGGGCGCCGACCTGGCGCAGCAGGCCATGACGGTCGCCCGGAAGGTCCGCTCGGAGCGCCTCAACACCCGTATCCGCAAGACCGTCGACACGGCCGTACGCGATTTCGGCGATCTCGCCGAGGTCGTCGAGCTCACCGACCAGCTCGCCGTGCACCTCCCGGAGACCGCCGAAGCGGTCTGACCCGGCCCGGCCCGCCGACCCCGAGGGCCCCCGACTCCGGCCGCGGCCGGTCATCCCTACTGCCCGACTCGGCTCCCCCATGCCAGGTCATCGGATGGCCGCCGTGGCCGGTCCCGTACACGACACACCCGAAGCCGACGCACCGTCGCGCCCCTGCCGCGGCGGGTGTGTCGTCCCCCGCGCGGCCCACGGCCGGAGTTCCATCGGATACGAAGCCGGTGCCCGCGGAGCCGCCCGCAGGGGCCGGGCCCCGCAGGGTCCCAATCCGCCGTGACCCACGTTTCACCCGCCCGTAACGCGACATGCGGGTTCGTCACGTGCGGGAAACAATTCCAATCTCCCCGTGAAACGGTGCTGCGCCAGTCTCCTCAGCACAGTCGGCCCTCCCCGAGAGCTCCCCCAGGCTTCAGCATCCGCACGGGCCGTTCCGACCACGAGGAGATACCGGCATTGAACGGCACAGATACCGGATTCGTATTGATCAGCGCGGCGCTCGTCATGGTGATGACGCCGGGCCTCGCGCTCTTCTACGGCGGCATGGTCAGGGCCAAGAGCGTGCTGAACATGCTGATGATGTCCTTCATCTCGCTGGGCATCGTCAGCATCCTGTGGGTGTTGTTCGGCTACTCGCTCGCCTTCAGCGGTGACGTCGGCCACTTCATCGGCAACTTCGACGCCATCGGCCTCAAGGGCATCGACTTCACGAGCACGGTCGACAGCTTCGTCACCAACGCCAAGGGCGAACCGCACAAGATCGCCGCGTTCTCGTTCATCCTCTTCCAGATGCTGTTCGCGGTGATCACCCCGGCCCTGATGAGCGGCGCCCTCGCCGACCGCGTCAAGTTCAGCGCCTGGATGGTCTTCGTCGCGCTCTGGGTCACCCTGGCGTACTTCCCGGTCGCGCACTGGGTCTGGGCGCCCGGCGGCTGGCTCTTCGACATGGGTGTCATCGACTTCGCCGGTGGTACCGCGGTCCACATCAACGCCGGTATCGGCGCGCTCGCCGCGGTCCTCGTCGTGGGCAAGCGGATCGGCTTCAAGAAGGACCCGATGCGGCCGCACAGCCTGCCGCTGGTCCTGATCGGCACCGCCCTGCTGTGGTTCGGCTGGTTCGGCTTCAACGCCGGTTCGTGGCTCGGTGTCGACGGCACCACTGCCCGCATGGCGCTCAACACGCAGATCGCGACCGCCGCGGCCATCATCGGCTGGCTGATCTACGAGCGCATCCGCCACGGCGCGTTCACCACGCTCGGTGCCTGCTCCGGCGCCGTCGCCGGCCTCGTCGCGATCACCCCGTCCGGCGGTCACGTCAACGCCTTCGGCGCCATCCTCATCGGTGTCGTCGCCGGTGTCGTCTGCTCCTGGGCCGTCAGCCTCAAGTACAAGCTCGGCTACGACGACTCCCTCGACGTTGTCGGTGTCCACCTGGTCGGCGGTGTCATCGGCACCCTGATGGTCGGCTTCCTCGCCACCGAGGCGGGCGGCTGGGACCAGTTCGGCAAGCAGGCCACGGGCGCCTTCTCCGTGATGGGCTACACCTTCGTGGTGACCTGGATCATCGCCTTCGCCATCCAGAAGACGATCGGCTTCCGCGCCTCCGAGGAGGACGAGGTCACCGGCGTCGACCAGACCCAGCACGCCGAGACCGCGTACGACTTCAGCTCGGCCGCCGGTTCGCACATCTCCTCCGGCGTCACGAGCCCCGTCGCCGCCGCCACCCAGAGCAAGAAGGTCGAGGCATGAAGCTGATCACCGCCGTCGTCAAGCCCCACCGGCTCGACGAGATCAAGGAAGCGCTGCAGGCCTTCGGGGTGCACGGACTTACGGTCACCGAGGCCAGTGGGTACGGTCGGCAGCGGGGACACACCGAGGTGTACCGCGGCGCCGAGTACACGGTGGACCTGGTTCCCAAGATCCGGATCGAGGTACTGGCCGAGGACGACGACGCCGAGCAGCTGATCGACGTCATCGTCAAGGCCGCCCGCACCGGCAAGATCGGTGACGGCAAGGTCTGGTCCCTCCCGGTCGAGACGGCCGTACGGGTCCGGACGGGCGAGCGCGGCCCGGACGCGCTCTGACCGCACAGAAGAACAGGAGTCACTGGGTGACGAGTACGGACGTACGTACGGATGCAGAGGACTCGGGACCCAGCGGCTACGCGGCGGCCCGGCTGCGCCTCCTCCAGGAGGAGGCGCGGTCCGGGCCGCCGCGCCGTGCCGCCCTCGCCGAGCTGACCGACGACTGGCTCGCCGGACTCTTCGGCGCGGGCGCCGGCGAGCTGCGCGGCGCCTCCCTCGTCGCCGTCGGCGGATACGGGCGCGGCGAGCTGTCCCCCCGCAGCGACCTTGATCTGCTGCTCCTGCACGACGGCTCCGACGACAAGGCCGTGGCCGCCCTCGCCGACCGCATCTGGTACCCGGTCTGGGACCTGGGGCTCGCCCTCGACCACTCGGTCCGCACCCCCGCCGAGGCCCGCAAGACCGCCGCCGAGGACCTCAAGGTGCAGCTGGGGCTGCTGGACGCCCGGCACCTCGCCGGTGACCTCGGGCTCACCGCCGGACTGCGCACCGCCGTCCTCGCCGACTGGCGCAACCAGGCGCCCAAACGCCTCCCCGAGCTCCAGGAACTGTGCGCCGAGCGCGCCGAGCGGCAGGGGGAGCTTCAGTACCTCCTCGAACCCGACCTCAAGGAGGCGCGCGGCGGGCTGCGTGACGCCACCGCCCTCCGCGCGGTCGCCGCCTCGTGGCTCGCCGACGCCCCGCGCGAAGGGCTCGCCGACGCCCGGCGCCGCCTCCTCGACGTACGGGACGCGCTGCACCTCACCACCGGGCGCGCCACCGACCGGCTCGCGCTCCAGGAGCAGGACCAGGTCGCGGCCGACCTCGGGCTGCTGGACGCCGACACCCTGCTGCGCCAGGTGTACGAGGCGGCGCGGGTCATCTCGTACGCCAGCGATGTCACCTGGCGTGAAGTGGGGCGCGTCCTGCGCTCGCGCGCCGTGCGGCCCCGGCTGCGCGCCATGCTGGGCGGCGGCAAGCCGGTCGCCGAGCGGTCACCGCTGGCCGAGGGCGTGGTCGAACAGGACGGCGAGGTCGTGCTCGCGCGCGCCGCCCGGCCCGAACGCGACCCGGTGCTGCCGCTGCGCGCCGCCGCCGCGGCGGCCCAGGCCGGACTGCCGCTGTCCCTGCACGCAGTACGGCGGCTCGCGGCCACCGCCCGCCCGCTGCCCACGCCCTGGCCCGCCGAGGCGAGGGAGCAGCTCGTCACCCTGCTGGGGTCCGGACGGCCGACCGTCGACGTCTGGGAGGCCCTGGAGGCCGAGGGGCTCATCACCCGCCTGCTGCCCGACTGGGAGCGGGTCCGCTGCCGCCCGCAGCGCAACGCCGTCCACATCTGGACCGTCGACCGGCACCTCATCGAGACCGCCGTCCGCGCCTCCGCGCTGACCCGCCGGGTCCACCGGCCCGACCTCCTCCTCGTCGCGGCGCTGCTGCACGACATCGGCAAGGGCTGGCCCGGCGACCACTCCGTGGCCGGGGAGATCATCGCCAAGGACGTGGCGGCCAGGATCGGCTTCGACCGCGAGGACGTGGCCGTGCTCGCCACCCTCGTCCGCCACCACCTGCTGCTCGTCGACACCGCCACCCGGCGTGACCTGGAGGACCCGGCCACCGTGCGGTCCGTGGCCGAGGCCGTCGGGTCGCCGGGCACCCTCGAACTGCTGCACGCCCTCACCGAGTCCGACGCCCTGGCGACCGGACCGGCCGCCTGGTCGTCGTGGCGGGCCTCGCTCGTGTCCGACCTGGTCCAGCGGGTCGCCGCACTGTTCGCCGGGGACGTCCCGGAGGAGCCGGAGCCCGCCGCGCCCACCGCGGAGCAGGAGCGGCTCGCCGTCGAGGCGTTCCGCACCGGCGGGCCCGTGCTGTCGCTGCGCGCGCAGACGGAGGCGCCGGCGGACGACAGCGACGACAGGGGCGAGAAGGACGAGAAGGCCGACCCGGAGCCGCTCGGCGTGGAGCTCCTCATCGCCGTGCCCGATCAGCCGGGCGTCCTGCCCGCCGTCGCCGGTGTCCTCGCCATGCACCGGCTCACGGTGCGCACGGCGGAGCTCCGGGCGCTCGACCTGCCGGACGGCGTCGAGGGCTCCGTCCTGCTGCTGGACTGGCGGGTCGCCGCCGAATACGGCTCGCTGCCCCAGGCGGCCCGGCTCCGCGCCGACCTCGTCCGGGCCCTGGAAGGCTCGCTGGACATCGCGGGACGGCTCGCCGAGCGCGACGCCGCCTACCCCCGGCGCCGGGGTGTGGTCGCGCCCCCGCCGCGCGTCACGGTGGCCGCGGCCGCCTCCCGGCACGCCACGGTGATCGAGGTCCGCGCCCAGGACGCCCCGGGTCTGCTGCACCGCATCGGGCGGGCGCTGGAGGACGCGCGCGTGCGGGTGCGCAGCGCCCACGTCAGCACGCTCGGCGCGAACGCGGTGGACGCCTTCTACGTCACCGCCAGCGACGGCGCCCCCCTGCCGGGCGACGACGCGGCCTCCGTGGCGCGGAAACTGGAGGAGACGCTGCGCGGCTGAACCACGGGGTCACGGGGCCGCGACCTGCTCCGTGACCCCGGGCGTGGCACCGTTGTCCACAGGGGTGGAGACCCGACCACACCCAGACAGATACCCTGGAGGGCACGTCAGACTGCCCCCGACTCCGAGGACCGACACCGCCGTGTTCGATACGCTCTCCGATCGCCTCTCAGCGACTTTCAAGAACCTGCGCGGCAAGGGGCGCCTCTCCGAGGCGGACATCGACGCCACGGCACGCGAGATCCGCATCGCGCTCCTCGAGGCGGACGTGGCGCTGCCGGTCGTCCGGGGCTTCATCAAGAACGTCAAGGAGCGGGCGCTCGGCGCCGAGGTCTCCAAGGCGCTCAACCCCGCCCAGCAGGTCCTCAAGATCGTCAACGAGGAGCTGGTCGGGATCCTCGGTGGCGAGACCCGCCGCCTCCGCTTCGCCAAGAACCCGCCGACCGTGATCATGCTCGCGGGTCTCCAGGGTGCCGGTAAGACGACCCTCGCGGGCAAGCTCGGCAGGTGGCTGAAGGAGCAGGGCCACTCCCCGCTGCTGGTCGCCTGTGACCTCCAGCGGCCGAACGCGGTGAACCAGCTGAGCGTCGTCGCCGAGCGCGCGGGTGTCGCGGTCTACGCCCCCGAGCCGGGCAACGGCGTGGGCGACCCGGTCAAGGTCGCCAAGGACTCCATCGAGTTCGCGAAGTCGAAGGTCCACGACATCGTGGTCGTCGACACCGCCGGTCGCCTGGGCATCGACCAGGAGATGATGCAGCAGGCGGCGGACATCAGGGACGCCGTCTCCCCGGACGAGATCCTCTTCGTCGTCGACGCGATGATCGGTCAGGACGCGGTCAACACCGCCGAGGCCTTCCGCGACGGCGTCGGCTTCGACGGCGTGGTGCTCTCCAAGCTCGACGGTGACGCTCGCGGTGGTGCCGCCCTGTCGATCCGCCAGGTCACCGGCAAGCCGATCATGTTCGCGTCGAACGGCGAGAAGCTCGACGAGTTCGACCAGTTCCACCCGGACCGGATGGCCTCCCGCATCCTCGACATGGGTGACCTGCTCACCCTGATCGAGCAGGCGGAGAAGACCTTCAGTCAGGAAGAGGCCGCCAAGATGGCCTCCAAGCTGGCGTCCAAGAAGGGTCAGGACTTCACCCTCGACGACTTCCTGGCCCAGATGGAGCAGGTCAGGAAGATGGGCAGCATCAGCAAGCTGCTCGGCATGCTGCCCGGCATGGGTCAGATCAAGGACCAGATCAACAGCATCGACGAGCGCGACGTCGACCGCACCGCCGCGATCATCAAGTCGATGACCCCGGGCGAGCGCCAGGACCCGACGATCATCAACGGCTCCCGCCGGGCCCGCATCGCCAAGGGTTCCGGTGTCGAGGTCAGCGCGGTGAAGAACCTGGTCGAGCGGTTCTTCGAGGCCCGCAAGATGATGTCCCGGATGGCCCAGGGCGGCGGCATGCCCGGGATGCCGGGTATCCCCGGCATGGGCGGTGGCCCCGGCCGGTCCAAGAAGCAGCCCAAGAGGGCCAAGGGCAAGCAGCGCTCCGGCAACCCGATGAAGCGCAAGCAGCAGGAGCAGGAGGAGGCCGCCCGCCGCGCGGCCGCGGCCCAGGGCGGCGCTCCGGGCAGTGCCCTCGGCCTGCCGGGCCAGCAGGCCGGACAGGACTTCGAACTGCCGGACGAGTTCAAGAAGTTCATGGGCTGACGGTCGCCCGCGTCCGACCGTTCCGCCCGCGTTCGCGGCCGTGTACGGTCCCGGGCGCGCATACGCCACTGGGGGCGCCCTCCGAGCGGAGGGCGCCCCCAGTAGGCGTGTCAGGAGTGGCGGCGGGCGCCGCGCGGTCGGCCGGGGGGTGTGGCCGGGCGTGCGGCGCCCGTGCCGTGCGTGGACGGCACATTCGTGGTTGTCGGCATCCGAGTGCGTGTTTCGGCCGGACGGTGCGTCAGGCTATGAGGATGGTGCGTCACTTCGCGAAGTGAGAGGCACCCCGTCCCGCTTTCTCCACACCATTCACACGTGCATCGGCCGAAAGTGTCGAAGTCCTCCTCAGCGCACCCATGTCGGGGCCGTCCGCGCCTCTCAGGGCGTCCGCGCGATCAGATACCGGAACACGTTCGGCATCCACACCGTGCCGTCCTGGCGGCGGTACGGGTGCAGGGCCTCGGTCAGTTCCTTGTTCACCTGGACCGGGTCCGTGGCCGCGATCGCCGCGTCGAACAGCCCCGTCGACAGCAGCCCCCGCACCGCGTTGTCCACGTTCGCGTACCCGAAGGGGCAGGCCACGCGCCCGGAGCCGTCCGGCCTCAGGCCGGCCAGCTGGGCGACCTCCTCCAGGTCGTCCCGCAGCGCCAGGCGACAGCCACCGGTGCCGCGCAGCGGATCGGCGAGCTTGGTGGCGACACGGAGCACCGTGGATGTCGCGCAGCGCTCGGGGGGACCCCATCCCGCGAGCACCACGGGGGTGCCCCGCCCGGCGAGCGGGGTCACGCGGGCGAGCAGCTCGCCCAGGCCCTCGGAGTCCCCGGCCAGACAGCCGATCGGCTCGAAGGCGGTCACCACGTCGTACGGGGGAGCGCCCAAGGCCCCGGCCGCGTCCTCGGGAGCGCCCTCCACGACGCGGGCGTCGGCACGCGCGTGTGCGCCCCATCCCTCCGGCAGCAGCCGCTCCCGCGCGAGAGCGGTTCTCTCGGGCGACGACCCGTCGACACCGGTGACCGCGGCGCCCCGCGACGCCGCCATCAGCAGTGCGAGCCCCGACCCGCAGCCGAGGCCCAACAGCCGGGTGCCGCTGCCCACGTCGAGCCGGCGGTAGACCGCCTCGTAGAGCGGGACCAGCATCCGTTCCTGGATCTCGGCCCAGTCACGCGCGCGTGCACACCGGTCCACACGGGGTGCGGTCCCCGGGCGAGGCAGTTGCTGCCGCACGAGCGTAGGTGTCATATCGAAAGCGCCCCAATCCGCCGAGAGTCGTCTCTGTGCCCGTTTTCAGGGCCCCCGTGACAGTGCGCTCGCACTCCCCCCGTATGCCAGATAACTCCGCACCTGCCGCGCCGTCCAGGGGTAGCGGACACCGGTTTGCGGACTGTCTACGGGTGGATAAAAGAATTCACATCCCCGCAACGGGGGCCCGTACGATCGCGACATGGCTAAAGCACCCGTTCTCACCCCCCGGGCGGACGACTTCCCGCGCTGGTACCAGGACCTGATCGCCAAGGCGGAACTGGCCGACAACGGACCGGTGCGCGGCACCATGGTCATCCGACCGTACGGGTACGGGATCTGGGAGCGGATGCAGCAGGAGATGGACGCCCGGATCAAGGAGACGGGCACGCAGAACGCGTACTTCCCCCTGTTGATCCCGCAGTCTTACCTGACCAGGGAGGCCGAGCACGTCGAGGGCTTCGCGCCCGAACTGGCGGTGGTGACGCACGGCGGCGGCAAGGAGCTCGAGGAGCCCGCGGTGGTCCGCCCCACCTCCGAGATGATCATCAACGACTACTTCTCGAAGTGGATCCAGAGCTACCGCGACCTGCCCCTGCTGATCAACCAGTGGGCCAACGTGGTCCGTTGGGAACTGCGGCCCCGACTGTTCCTGCGCACCAGCGAATTCCTCTGGCAGGAGGGCCACACGGCGCACGCGACATACGAGGAGGCGCGCGACTTCGCCGCGCACATCCATCGGGAGGTCTACGAGGACTTCATGCTGAACGTCCTCGCGATGGACGTCGTCCCCGGTCGCAAGACCGTCAAGGAGCGTTTCGCGGGCGCCGTCAACACCCTCACCCTCGAAGGCATGATGGGTGACGGCAAGGCCCTCCAGATGGCCACCAGTCATGAGTTGGGCCAGAACTTCGCCAAGGCCTTCACCACCCAGTACCTGTCGAAGGAGGGCAGGCAGGAGCTCGTCTGGCAGACCTCCTGGGGCTCCACCACCCGCATGATCGGCGCCCTGGTGATGATGCACGGCGACGACAACGGTCTGCGGGTCCCGCCGCGGCTCGCCCACATCCAGGCCGTCGTCCTCGCGATCAAGGGCGACGACGCGGTTCTGGCCAAGGTCCGCGAGATCGGCGACCGGCTGAAGGCCGCGGGCGTACGCGTCCACGTGGACGACCGCACGGACGTCCCGTTCGGCCGCCGCGCCGTCGACTGGGAGCTGAAGGGCGTCCCCGTCCGCATCGAGGTCGGCCCCCGCGACCTGGAGAACGGCACCGCGATGCTCGCCCGCCGCATCCCCGGCGGCAAGGAAGCGGTCGCCCTCGAGTCCCTCGTGGGGCTGCTGCCCACGATCCTCGAGGAGGACCAGGCGCTGCTCCTGAGGCAGTCGCGCGAGCGCCGGGAGTCCCGGACGACGGAGGTGTCGACGATCGGCGAGGCGATCGAGGCCGCCGGCGCGGGCGGCTGGGCACGCATCCCCTGGGCCGTACTCGGCGAGAGGGGCGAGGCCGAGCTGGCGGAGCACGCCGCGAGCGTACGGTGTCTGGTCGCCGAGGACGGGTCGGTGCCCGACGCCTACGACGCACCCGGTAACGTCGCGGTCGTGGCGCGCGCTTACTAGAGCGATCCGTTCCGTCGCGAGAGCGACCGAAACGCCCCTTGCGCATCTGACGACCACAGGTGCCCCGGCGCGCGGACCTTGTCTACGCGCCGGGGCTACGTGTTACTACGTACCGCCTTGCGTGGAGCTGCGAGGCTTCTCCGCAGATCAGCGCACCCGCCCTCGTCGGGACGCACTAGCGGCAACTGACGGGTACGTGCAAATTATTTGGGATGCCCCGGAATCGGAACACACGGGCACTCAGGCTCGTTGTCATTACGTGAGCACGACACAGACACCACCCGTTCTCGCCGCAGAACTGGCGCAGGCGTGGGCCGACATTCAGCGGTACCACCCCGAGCTGCCGGATCTTGCCGCTCCCGAGTCCCTGATCGGAGAGTCGTCGTCCGCATGCGGGCACGAGCTCTCCTTCGAGCGACTGCTCCATGAGGCAGTCCACGGCATCGCCGCCGCCCGAGGGGTCCGCGACACCTCCCGCGCCGGCCGCTACCACAACCGGAGATTCCTCGCGATCGCCGAGGAGCTGGGTCTCGACCACCCCGAGGAACCGCATCCCAGCAGCGGCTTCTCGCTGGTCACCCTCAACCCCGAGGCGAAGCGTCGCTACCGCCCGACCATCGAGAGACTGCAACGCGCCCTGAAGGCCCACACGGCGGCCACCTCCGCCGACACGGCCCGCAGCTTCCGGGGCCCGGCCGCCCGGCACGGCTCCTCCGGCGGAGGCGTCCGGGTCAAGGCGGTCTGCGACTGCGGACGCAACGTCCGGGTCGTCCCCTCCGTACTCGCCCAGGCCCCCATCGTCTGCGGCGGCTGCGGAAAGCCCTTCCGGATCCCGGAGGTCGTGGGCGCGGCGTGACGCGACGACGAACTGAACAGACGGCTGCTCGTGGCGGCCGTACCAGTGAGTCGTACGTCGAGTCGTACACCGAGCCTCACGTCGAGTCGGGAGTGGAGGGTGCCGTCCCGGCGGCATCCTCCACGCGCCGGTGAGCGCGACGCACCCCTGGCGCGGGGTGCCGATCCGGCATGGCCGCACGCCCCCTCGCGGCAAGCGCGACCCGCGGGGTGTGGCACAATGGCTAGCTGTACTCGACAGTCGCATAGGACCCCTCTCTCCTCCGGCTGACGCGTCCATCGGGCACTCGGGTACCGCAACCCCACGCGGCTCTCTCGCCGTGCCCAACCACGTCAAAACCAGGAGAACCCACTCCCGTGGCAGTCAAGATCAAGCTGAAGCGTCTGGGCAAGATCCGTTCGCCTCACTACCGCATCGTCGTCGCTGACTCCCGTACCCGTCGTGACGGTCGTGCGATCGAGGAGATCGGCAAGTACCACCCGACGTACAACCCCTCGGTCATCGAGGTCGACGCGGACCGCGTCGCCTACTGGCTGGGTGTCGGCGCGCAGCCGACCGAGCCCGTGCTCGCCATCCTGAAGAAGACCGGCGACTGGCAGAAGTTCAAGGGCGAGCCCGCCCCGGCGCCGCTCCTCGTCGCCGAGCCGAAGTCCACGCGCCCGTCGTTCGAGGCGCTCGGCGGCGACGACGAGGGCAAGGGTGAGGCGATCACCCAGAAGAAGAAGGCTGAGAAGAAGGACGAGGCCGCGGCCGAGTCCTCTTCGTCTGAGTCGACCGAGGCCTGAGCATGCTCGAGGAGGCTCTCGAGCACCTCGTCAAGGGCATCGTCGACTACCCCGACGACGTACAGGTCGCCTCGCGCAACCTGCGTCGCGGGCGCGTCCTCGAGGTCCGGGTCCACCCCGATGACCTCGGCAAGGTGATCGGCCGCAACGGCCGTACCGCCCGCGCCCTGCGCACCGTCGTGGGTGCCATCGGCGGCCGCGGAGTCCGTGTCGACCTCGTCGACGTGGATCACGTCCGCTGACGCAATTCGCAGCACCGGCTCGGGCCGGGGAAGGCCATCGAGCCGTCCCCGGCCCGACGTCGTACGGTCGTCCGGACCGTCCGATGACAGGAGATCAAGCACAGTGCAGCTGGTAGTCGCACGGATCGGCCGCGCCCACGGCATCAAGGGCGAGGTCACCGTCGAGGTACGAACCGACGAGCCGGAGCTGAGGCTCGCGCCCGGCGCCGTACTGGCCACCGACCCCGCCTCGACGGGGCCCCTCACCATCGAGACCGGCCGGGTGCACAGCGGCCGCCTCCTGCTGCGCTTCGAGGGTGTGAAGGACCGCACCGCCGCGGAGGCGCTGCGCAACACCCTGTTGATCGCCGAGGTGGACCCGGAGGAACTCCCCGACGAAGAGGACGAGTACTACGACCACCAGCTGATCGACCTCGACGTGGTCACGAAGGACGGGGTGGAGGTCGGCCGGATCACCGAGATCTCGCACCTGCCGTCCCAGGACCTCTTCATCGTCGAGCGGCCCGACGGCAGCGAGGTGATGATCCCCTTCGTCGAGGAGATCGTCACCGAGATCGACCTCGAGGAGCAGCGCGCGGTCATCGACCCGCCGGCCGGACTGATCGACGACCGCGCGGAGATCGCGTCGTCGCGGGACGAGGCCTGATGCGGCTCGACGTCGTCACGATCTTCCCCGAGTACCTCGACCCCCTGAACGTCTCCCTCGTCGGGAAGGCACGCGCGCGTGGACAGCTGAATGTGCATGTGCATGATCTGCGTTCCTGGACGTACGACCGGCACAACACCGTCGACGACACGCCGTACGGCGGCGGCCCCGGCATGGTCATGAAGACCGAACCCTGGGGTGACGCGCTGGACTCCGTCCTGGCCGACGGCTACGAGACCGGCGCCCGTCGGCCCGCCCTCATCGTCCCCACCCCGAGCGGCCGCCCCTTCACCCAGACCCTCGCCGTCGAACTCTCCGAGCGGCCCTGGCTGGTCTTCACCCCGGCCCGGTACGAGGGCATCGACCGCCGCGTCATCGACGAGTACGCCACCCGGATGCCCGTGTACGAGGTGTCCATCGGCGACTACGTGCTCGCCGGAGGTGAGGCGGCCGTCCTCGTCGTCACGGAGGCCGTGGCTCGTCTGCTGCCCGGGGTCCTCGGCAACGCCGAGTCCCACCAGGACGACTCCTTCGCGCCCGGCGCCATGGCCAACCTCCTGGAGGGGCCGGTCTACACGAAGCCGCCCGAGTGGCGCGGCCGGGACATCCCCGACGTGCTGCTCAGCGGCCACCACGGCAAGATCGCGCGCTGGCGCCGGGACGCGGCACTGAGACGCACGACGGCCAACCGGCCCGACCTCATCGAGCGTTGCGACCCCAAGGCCTTCGACAAGAAGGACCGGGAGATGCTCTCCATCCTGGGCTGGGCCCCCGACCCCGAGGGCGAGCCCCACGGCCGATTTTGGCGTCGGCTGGAGGGCGTGGAAGAATAGGCCGCTGTTGTGCGTCGTCCGGCGCGCGCCCCTGCCGCAGGGGGACACGACGCCCGCCCCGACACGGACAGCATCCTCTTGGAAAACCTAGCTCCCGCCTATGACCTGTGGCATGGGCGAAGAAAGCAGACGCAATGTCTCACCTGCTCGACTCCGTCGACTCCGCGTCGCTGCGCAGCGACATCCCGGCCTTCCGCCCGGGTGACACCGTCAACGTCCACGTCCGCGTCATCGAGGGCAACCGCTCCCGTGTGCAGCAGTTCAAGGGCGTGGTGATCCGCCGCCAGGGCGCCGGTGTCCGCGAGACCTTCACGGTCCGCAAGGTCTCGTTCTCCGTCGGCGTCGAGCGCACCTTCCCGGTGCACACCCCGATCGTCGAGAAGATCGAGCTCGTCACCCGCGGTGACGTCCGTCGCGCCAAGCTGTACTACCTGCGCGAGCTGCGCGGCAAGGCGGCGAAGATCAAGGAGAAGCGCGACAACTGATCGCGCGCCCGCGTGTCATAGAGGGGCCGGATACCATCTGGCCCCGATGGACAACGAGGCACAGCAGTACAAGGAGCGCGACCGCTCCCCCCGCCCTTCCGAAGCCGGGACGTCATCCGTCCCGGCCGGTTCCGAGGAGATCTCGGACACGGAACGGCCGGAGGGGCGGTCGCGTTTCGCATGGGTGGGCCGGGCCGCCGAGTCCGTTCCGGGTGGGCGATACACCCTAGCCGTACTGATCTGCCTGCTTTTTCTGACGCTCTTCAGCAACTTCGTGATGCAGCCGTTCCAGATTCCCAGCAGCTCCATGGAGCGTTCATTGAGGATCGGGGACCGCGTTCTCGTAAATAAGTTGGCGTACCGTTTCGGTTCTGAGCCGCGGCGAGGTGACGTCGTCGTTTTCGACGGCACCGGCTACTTCGGGAACGCCGACTACATCAAGCGCGTTGTCGGCGTGGGGGGAGATCGGGTGGTCTGCTGCGACCAGGAGGGGAGGCTTGAGGTGAACGGCCGGTCGGTCGACGAGTCGTCGTTTCTGTACCCGGGGGACAGCCCGTCGAGCGTGCCCTTCGACGTGGTCGTACCCGAGGGGCGCATGTTCCTCCTGGGCGACCACCGCGGTGACTCCAGCGACTCCCGCAACCACCTGGGCTCCCCGGGTGGCGGCATGATCCCCTTCGACGCCGTGATCGGCCGGGCCGACTGGATCGCCTGGCCCGCGGACCACTGGACGCGTCTGCATCGCCCCGACGCCTACGCGCGCGTGCCAGCCGCCGGCGGTGCGCATGGGTAACCGTGGCAGGCCCCGCGGTGCCGCCAGTGCCCCGTCCGACAATCTGCTGCCCACCGGCACCCGGCGAGCCGGCGGTGCCGCCCGCCCGAGCCGGGTCGAGCGGCGCAAGCTCGCCCGTAAGATCAAACGGCGCAGGCGCCGCTCGGCGGTCAAGGAGATCCCGCTCCTCGTCGGCGTCGCCGTCCTGATAGCGCTGGTCCTGAAGACCTTCCTCGTCCAGGCGTTCGTGATCCCGTCGGGCTCCATGGAGCAGACGATCCAGATCGGCGACCGCGTCCTGGTCGACAAGCTCACCCCGTGGTTCGGCTCGAAACCGGTCCGGGGGGACGTCGTCGTCTTCAAGGACCCCGGCGGCTGGCTGGAGGACGAGCAGACCACCGCCACGAGCGAGGACCCCATCGTCATCAAGCAGATCAAGGAAGGTCTGCAGTTCATCGGACTGCTCCCGTCCGACGACGAGAAGGACCTGATCAAGCGGGTCGTCGCGGTCGGCGGCGACACCGTCAAGTGCTGTGACCTCCAAGGTCGCGTCACGGTCAACGGCATGCCGCTGGACGAGACGGCCTACATCCACCCGGGCAACAAGCCCTCCATACAGGAGTTCCAGGTCACCGTGCCCCAGGGGCGGATCTGGGTCATGGGCGACCACCGCGAGAATTCGGCCGATTCACGCGCCCACCAGGCGGACGACTCCAAGACGGCCCAGTTCAGCGGTACGGTCCCCATGGACTCCGTGGTCGGCAGAGCCGTGGTCATCGCCTGGCCGGTCGGCCACTGGGGGCAGTTGGAGGAGCCTGACACGTTCTCCGCCGTGCCGAGCGGGTCGCCCACCGCCCTCGGCGCTTCGCATAGGGTGGCCCCCGCGGATCGAAACGGATTGATCCCCCTCCCGACCCCTGCGGAACTCCCGCTCGTTATGGGAGTGGTGGGCCTGCACCGGATGTGGCGCGGGCGGCGGTACGGCGTGAGGAGTGGATGTGGGGGATTTGGCGGTCGGCGCACGGTCCGGACACGGTGGTTCCGAGGAGCGGCCCGAGCAGTCCGACGAGGCGGCTTCCCCGGCCGCGGAGAACGCCGAGGGTTCCGGGTCCGACGGGAGTGACCACCCGGACGGGACGGACGGCGGGGAAGACACCCAGACCTCGACGGGCGACGGCGAGCAGAACCGTACGCCCAAGAAGAAGCAGCGCTCCTTCTGGAAGGAACTGCCGATCCTCATCGGGATCGCGCTGGTCCTGGCGTTGCTGATCAAGACCTTCCTGGTCCAGGCGTTCTCCATCCCGTCGGACTCGATGCAGAACACCCTCCAGGAGGGCGACCGGGTCCTGGTCGACAAGCTCACCCCCTGGTTCGGTTCCGAACCGGAGCGCGGCGAGGTCGTCGTCTTCCACGACCCCGCCGGCTGGCTCAGGGGCGAGCCCACCCTGGAGCCCAACCCCGTGCAGCGGGTCCTCGGCTGGATCGGCCTGATGCCGTCCGCGGAGGAGAAGGACCTCATCAAGCGGGTCGTCGGCGTGGCCGGTGACACCGTGGAGTGCAAGGGCACGGGCCCCCTGAAGGTCAACGGCAAGGCGCTGAACGAGCCGTACGTGTACCCGGGCAACACCCCCTGCACCGTCGACGACACCGGCGGCCAGTTCAAGGTGAAGGTACCCAAGGGCAAAATCTGGGTCATGGGTGACCACCGGCAGAACTCGCTGGACTCCCGTTACCACCAGAACGACAAGAACAAGGGCATGGTCCCGGTGGACAATGTCGTCGGCCGCGCCATCGTGGTCGCCTGGCCGCCCACCCGCTGGTCCACGCTGCCGATTCCCGACACCTTCGACCAGAACCTGGGCGCCGCCGCGCCCGGCGCGCTCGGTCTCGCGGGCGCCGTTCCGCTGGTGCTGTGGCGCCGGCGCCGTCTCCTCGCGGCCGAGAGCCCGAGGGTTTCTGGCACGGGTACCGCCGGGTAGGGTGCCGTCCCAGATCGCCGATCATCCGTGGCTCCGCTCGGCGCCCGGGCGATCGAATCTCCGAACTGGGGGAGCACTGGGATGAGCGGGACGACAGGCCGTACGGACGAGGGCCGCGGACGGCTCGGCAGCAAGCTGTCGGGGCTGGCCGTGGCCCTCGGCTGTGTGCTCTTCCTCGGCGGCTTCCTGTGGGGTGCCGTCGTCTACCAGCCGTACACGGTGCCGACCGACTCCATGTCGCCCACCATCACCTCGGGCGACCGCATCCTGGCCCAGCGGGTCGACGGCGCCGACGTCCAGCGCGGTGATGTGGTGGTCTTCCGGGAGGAGGCCTGGGGCAACTCGCCCATGGTCAAGCGGGTCGTCGCCGTCGGCGGGGACACGGTCGCCTGCTGCACCGACGGCAAGCTGACCGTCAACGGCAAGAAGATCGACGAGGCGTATCTGCCGAAGGGCCAGGACGCCGAGCTGACCGGTATCCCCGAGATCACCGTCCCCAAGGGCCGCCTCTTCCTCCTCGGTGACGAACGCAGCGGCTCCCTGGACTCCACCGCTCATCTCGCAGAGGCCGGCCAGGGCACGGTGCCGCGGGGCAACGTCGACGCCCGCGTGGACGCCGTCGTCTGGCCGATGGACGGCATGCTGGCCCGCCCCACGGGCTTCGAGAAGCTGGGCGCGCTGTCCTCTCCCGGCCCGCTGCGGCTCATCACCGCGGCGCTGGTCGTGGGCATGCTGCTCGTCCTGGTCGGCGCGGCGTACGGACCCGTCGCCAAGCGACTCGGCGGCCGCGACCGCACGCCGACGGAGCCCGCCCGTGTCGGCTGAGCCGTCGCGTGAGCCGTCGTACGGTGCGTCACCGAAGCCGTCGTACACGCAGCCGCCGGTGTCGTCGTACGGGGCCTCGTACAGCCCGTACGGCGGCGACGACCAGGATGCCGGGGACGCGGCCGAGGACACGTACGAGGGCGGGCTGCGCAAGGTGGCCCGGCTGATCCTGCTGGATCCGCTGGACCGGATCCTCCTGCTGCACGGGCATGAACCGGACGATCCGTCGGACGACTGGTGGTTCACTCCCGGCGGTGGCGTCGAGGGCGCGGAGACCCTGGAGGAGGCCGCGCTGCGGGAGCTCGCCGAGGAGACCGGGATCACGGACGCCGAGCTGGGCCAGGTCCTCTGGCTGCGGAGGTGCTCCTTCCCCTTCGCCGGGCGCCGCTGGGACCAGGACGAGTGGTACTTCCTGGCCCGCACGGCCGTCGCACACCAGCCGCTGCCCGGTGCGGCGGGCCTGACCGAGCTGGAACGGCGCACCGTCGCGGGAGCACGCTGGTGGACGTGCGGGGAACTCACCCGCACGCATGAGACTGTGTACCCGACCAGACTCGCCGAACTGCTGCGCACGCTGCTCGACGAGGGTCCCCCGGCCCAGCCCGTGGTCCTCGAGACCGAAATTGTCTAGAGGCGTGCGGGGCTGGCGCACAATGGTGGGATCGCACGGCTGAAGGGGAACATGCCATGAGCGCCGAGGACCTCGAAAAGTACGAGACCGAGATGGAGCTGAAGCTCTACCGGGAGTACCGCGATGTCGTCGGTCTGTTCAAATACGTGATCGAGACCGAGCGGCGCTTCTACCTCACCAACGACTACGAGATGCAGGTGCACTCAGTGCAGGGCGAGGTGTTCTTCGAGGTGTCCATGGCGGACGCCTGGGTGTGGGACATGTACCGCCCGGCCCGGTTCGTGAAGCAGGTGCGGGTGCTCACGTTCAAGGACGTGAACATCGAGGAGCTCAACAAGAGCGATCTGGAGCTGCCGGGCAGCTGAGTCCGGGGTCGGCGTCGGGGCCTGGGTGTCGGGGTTGGGTGTCGGGGCCTTGGCCGGGCGTTGGGGTCGGGTGTCGCTGGGCGGCGGGCGCGGTTGTCATCCGTGTGGGTGACGAGGTTGTCCACAATCGTCGGCTTGTCCACCAAGATCCAATAGCGGGCGGGGATGCCCTCAGTGTTGGCGCCGGAGGTGGTGCCGACATGGGCAACGCACGAGGAGCACTCGGCAGGTACGGCGAGGAGCTGGCAGCGCGGCGGCTGGCCGAGGCCGGGATGACGGTCCTGGAGCGCAACTGGCGCTGCGGCAGGACCGGCGAGATCGACATCGTGGCCAGGGACGGCGACGCGCTGGTCGTCTGCGAGGTCAAGACCCGCAGGGCCGGCCCCTTCGAACATCCGATGGCGGCCGTCACGACCACCAAGGCGGAACGTCTGCGCGGCCTCGCCGAACGCTGGCTCCAGGAACACGGAGGGGCCCCACCGGGCGGCGTCCGCATCGACGTCGTGGGAGTCGTCCTGCCGCACCGCGGGGCACCCGTCGTGGAACACGTGCGGGGGGTGGCCTGATGGGATTCGCCCGCACCTGCTCCGTGGCCCTCGTGGGCGTGGAGGGCGTCGTCGTCGAGGTCCAGGCGGACCTCGAACCGGGCGTGGCCGCGTTCACGCTGGTGGGACTGCCGGACAAGAGCCTGACAGAGAGCAAGGACCGGGTCAGGGCGGCGGTGGTGAATTCCGGCGCCGAGTGGCCCCAGAAGAAGCTGACGGTGGGACTCAGTCCCGCGTCGGTGCCCAAGGCCGGCAGCGGCTTCGACCTGGCGGTCGCCTGTGCGGTTCTGGGCGCCTCCGAGCGGATCGATCCCCGGGTGCTCTCCGACATCGTGATGATCGGTGAGCTGGGGCTCGACGGGAGGGTCCGCCCGGTGCGGGGCATCCTGCCCGCTGTCCTGGCCGCCGCGGAGGCCGGGTACGAACAAGTGGTCGTGCCGGAGTGCTCCGCCGCGGAGGCGTCCTTGGTGCCCGGGGTGTCAGTGCTCGGCGTTCGCACCTTGCGGCAACTGATCGCCGTCCTCGCCGACGAGCCCGTACCCGACGAGGAGCCCGACGAGGGACGTCCGGATCCCCTGCTGGCGGGGCTGCGCATGCCGGGTACGGGCGCCGCCACCGGAATGCACACCACGGGCGCCGCCCAGCAGGACCAAGGCCACGACCTGGCCGATGTCGTCGGGCAACTCGCGGCGCGGACCGCGGTCGAGGTGGCGGCAGCGGGTGGGCACCACCTCTTCCTGGAAGGCCCACCGGGCGCAGGGAAGACGATGCTCGCGGAGCGGCTGCCGGCCATCCTGCCGGAACTGGGCCGGGAGGAGTCCTTGGAGGTCACGGCCGTCCACTCGATCGCCGGGCTGCTGCCGGTGGGGAAACCACTGGTCGATACGGCGCCCTACTGCGCGCCGCACCACTCGGCGACGATGCAGGCCCTCGTCGGGGGAGGTCAGGGCATCGCGAGGCCCGGCGCGGTGTCGTTGGCCCACCGTGGGGTGCTCTTCCTCGATGAGACTCCCGAGTTCAGCAGTCAGGCGCTTGACGCCCTGCGCCAGCCCTTGGAGGCGGGCCACGTCGTGATCGCGCGCAGTGCCGGGGTCGTCAGGTTCCCGGCGAAGTTCCTCATGGTGCTTGCCGCCAATCCATGCCCGTGCGGGCGTTTCTCCCGGACCGACGACCTGTGCGAGTGCCCGCCGGCCTCGATTCGGCGGTATCAGGCCCGGTTGTCCGGGCCGCTGCTGGACAGGGTCGATCTGCGTGTCGAGATCGACCGGGTCACCCGGTCCGAGCTCACCCAGCGAGGCGCCCGAGGCGAATCCACGGCGACAGTCGCGGCGCGGGTGCGCGCGGCCAGGGAACGCTCCGCACTGCGACTGACCGGCACGCCGTGGCGCACGAACAGCGAGATCCCCGGGCGGGAGCTGCGCAGCAGGTGGCACGCGGCGCCCGGCGCCATGGACGAGGCCGAGCGGAGCCTGGAGAGGGGCATGCTGACGGCGCGGGGACTGGACCGGGTTCTGCGGGTCGCCTGGACGATCTCGGACCTCGTCGGCCACGAGCGTCCCGATGCGGCCGACGTCAACCTGGCTCTGCAACTGCGCACCGGCGTTCCGCGTGGAGTGCCCATGGCGATCGGAGCCCTGGTATGAAGCGGGAGCACCGCGACGCGCGGGTGGGTGGGCCGTGACCGGTGGCGGTGCCCCGGACGCCGAGCGGGTCGATCGGGCCTTCCTGGCCCGTGTCATCGAACCCGGGGACGAGCTCGCCGGACGATGGCTGCGGGAACTGGGAGCCGAGGAGACCGCGCGGCGGCTTTCCGAGGGTGGTGGGCCGCTGCCGGGGGCGTCGGAGAAGCGGTGGGCGGGCCTGCGGTCCCGCGCCGCACGGGCCGACCCGGAAGAAGACCTCGCACAGGCCCGAGCGGCCGGCGTCAGGTTTCTGGTGCCCGGGGACGCGGAGTGGCCCGGGCAGCTGGATGATCTGGGGGACGGGAGGCCGGTCGGGCTCTGGGTGCGGGGGACGGCCCATGCCCGGATGTGGGCCTTGCGGTCCGTGGCCGTCGTCGGGGCCAGGGCCTGCACGGAGTACGGGGCGCACATGGCGGCCGTACTGGGCGCAGGGCTGGCCGAGCGCGGCTGGGTGGTGGTGTCCGGCGGCGCCTACGGTGTCGACGGTGCCGCCCACCGGGGCGTGCTCGGGGCCGGCGGGGCCACCGTCGCCGTGCTGGCCTGCGGAGTGGACCGGCCGTATCCACGGGGCCATACCCAGTTGATCAACAGGATCGCCGAACAAGGGCTCGTGGTGGGGGAACTGCCGCCGGGGGAGCATCCCACCCAGAGTCGCTTCATCCTGCGGAACAGGGTGATCGCCGCCCTCACCAGAGGCACCGTGGTCGTCGAGGCGGCCCACCGCAGCGGCGCCCTCGTCACCGCGCGGGCCGCGCAGCGCCTGGGGCGGTTCACGATGGGCGTGCCCGGACCGGCGACCTCGGCGCTGTCGGCGGGGGTGCACGAGCTGCTGCGCGGCGACGCGGTGCTCGTGTCGGACGCCGCGGAGATCGTCGAGCTGGTCGGCGACATGGGCGAGCTGGCGCCCGCCAAGCGGGGCCCGGTCCTTCCGCGTGACCTGCTCGAACCCGGCGCGCGACAGGTGCTCGCCGCGCTGCCGGGGCGGGGCGCGGCGGCCGTCGACGCGGTCGCCAGGGGTGCCGGGACGACCGTGGACGACGCGGTCGGGAGACTGTACGAACTCCGCGCACTTGGTTACGTCGAACGACACGGCGACAGCTGGAAGTTGACACGCCAGGCGATGATCTCCGTTTCTTCGGATCGGAGGCCAAGTTGACCGTGCGTGTTCGGCCGTCCGGGGGAACGCCGACAGCCTTGCGGTTTCCGGTAGTTGGGCCAGGCGCCTCCGTCACGCAGTGCGACCGGCGCGGCCTCCGGGTGCTCCCAGCGGAACGTATCTGCTTGCGGGTGATCCCTCGGCCTTCGCGCACTGCGACTCCCCAGTCACGCTACGCTCACGAGGATTCCGACTCAGACAGGCATCTCGACATCAGACCGACAGCTCACCCAGGCACCCCCAGTTCACGGCAGAACGGCACAAGGCGACGAATGCCCCAGCACACCTCCGGGTCTGACCGGGCGGCGGTACCGTCCGCCGCTCGCGGCACCGTGCGCCCGCCCGCCCCCTCGACACTCGACGAGCTGTGGCGGACGTACAAGACGACGAACGACGAACGACTGCGCGAGCAGCTGATCCTCCACTACTCACCCCTGGTGAAGTACGTCGCGGGCCGGGTGAGCGTTGGCCTGCCGGCCAACGTCGAGCAGGCGGACTTCGTCTCCTCCGGGGTCTTCGGGCTCATCGACGCGATCGAGAAGTTCGACATCGATCGGGAGATCAAGTTCGAGACGTACGCGATCACCCGGATCCGGGGCGCGATGATCGACGAACTGCGCGCGCTGGACTGGATCCCGCGCTCCGTGCGGCAGAAGGCGCGCAATGTGGAGCGGGCCTACGCCACCCTGGAGTCCCGCCTCAGACGCACCCCGTCCGAGGGGGAGGTCGCCGCCGAGATGGGTATCGCGGTCGACGAACTCCACTCCGTCTTCAGCCAGTTGTCGCTGGCCAACGTGGTGGCCCTGGAGGAGCTGCTGCACGTCGGGGGCGAGGGTGGTGACCGGCTGAGCCTGATGGACACGCTGGAGGACACCGCCGCGGACAACCCGGTCGAGGTGGCGGAGGACCGGGAGCTGCGAAGGTTTCTGGCGCGGGCCATCAACACGCTGCCCGAGCGGGAGAAGACCGTTGTCACGCTGTACTACTACGAGGGGCTCACACTCGCCGAGATCGGCAACGTGCTCGGGGTGACGGAGAGCCGGGTGAGTCAGATCCACACGAAGTCGGTGCTCCAGCTGCGGGCCAAGCTGGCGAGTTTCGGCCGTTGAACCGACGGAGCTCCGGGGTGACGGGGTGACGGAGCGCCGGGGGTGCCGGGGCAGCGGGGGACCGGAAGATCGCGGCGGCGGAGGATCGGAAGAGCGGAGCGGTCGGGGCGGCAGGTGGGCCGGTCGAGGGTTGGAGCGGGCGGCCGGTCGGGGGAAGGCACTCCCGTGGGTGGCGGTCCGTCCGTAGAGTGGTTTACGTGCCAAGGATTCGAGCGGCCTCCGTGGCCGAGCACCGGTCGATGCAGCGAGCCGCCCTGCTGGACGCGGCTCGGTCCCTGCTGTCCGAGGGTGGGACCGAGGCGTTGACGTTCCCGGCCCTCGCCGAGCGCACGGGGCTGGCGCGCTCGTCCGTCTATGAGTACTTCCGGTCCCGGGCCGCCGTGGTCGAGGAACTGTGCGAAGTCGACTTTCCTCTCTGGTCGGCGGAGGTCGAGGCGGCGATGGCGGCCGTCGACCGGCCCGAGGAGAAGGTCGAGGCCTACGTCCGCAAGCAGCTGGAGCTGGTCGGGGATCGGCGCCACCGGGCCGTGGTGGCGATCTCGGCGAGCGAGTTGGACGCGGGCGCCCGGGAGAAGATCCGCGCCGCGCACGGCGGGCTGATCGCGATGATCGTCGAGGCGCTGGCGGCGTTGGGGCAGGCGGAGCCCAGGCTGGCCGCGATGTTGCTCCAGGGTGTCGTGGACGCGGCTGTGCGGCGGATCGAGCTGGGGGCGGCGGAGGAACCGGCCGCCATCACCGACGCGGCGGTCGCGATGGCTCTGCGGGGCGTCCGGGGCTGACCGCGTCGGCGCCCCGTTCGGGGCAGGCGGTGGGGTACCGCCCGGCACTGCGGCCCGGCGGCGATGGTGGGGCGTGACAGCTGGGGGCAGGGTGGGCGTTCGCTGGCTGGTCCCGCCGGCCTTCGGGGTGCGTGCGGAGCTGCCCGCCTGGAGGTCACGACGTGCGCTTGCTGAACCTGGCCCGGCCCGGTCTGGCCCAGCCCTGTCTGATCGACCCGGCCTGGCAGACCCGCCCTGCTAAGGGCCGCCCGGCCTTTCAGCCTTGCCCGGTCGAGCGCCACCTGGCCTGGCAGCCACGCCTGGCAGTGCCGCCCGGTTGGTCTGACCCGCCCTCCACGGCACCCCGGCGTGGCTAGTGGGCGAGTCGCTCCTCGGTGTCAGCGCGGCAACGTGCCGGCAGCCGTGCGGGGCTCGGTGGCGCTGGTGGTCCTGGCCCGCACCGGGGCGCCGGAAGCGGTGGGAGTCGTTACGTCGGTACCGGGAGCAGGCGGGAAGGGCCTCTGCGGAGTAGCCAGGGTGGGAGCAGGGACAAGGGGTTCAGGTAGGTGTCGGCTCTGCGGAGGCCCCAGTGGAGGCAGGCCGTGGGGCAGTGGGAGGGGGAGGCTTCCAGGGTGCCGAGGATGTCTCCCGGGACCACCTCGTCGCCCTTTCGTACGGACGCCCTGACTGGTTGATAGGTGGTCCGGAGCGGAGGGTCGCCCGTGTTCTCCAGCTCGATCGAGATGACTCCGCGGCCTGCCACCCGGCCCGCGAAGGACACCACCCCCGGGGCGACGGCCCGGACGGGCGAGCCGGCGGGGGCCGACAGGTCGACTCCTCGGTGGCCACGGGCGTAGGTGGTCGGTGGGGGCTCCCACGCCCGCACCACCAAGGGCCGCAGGCCCACCGGCCAAGCGCGGCCGATCGCCGGGACCGGGTCGACCGTGTCCACCCGGGTCGTCCCACCGGATGGGTCTGGTGGGGCGACCGGAGCCGCGTGCGGCGCCGACGTCCACGCCATGACCATGAGCACGGCCAACAGCCCCGCAGACACGGCCGACCGGCCCGACCCCCACGATGGGGTCGACCTCGTCCTCGGCACAGACCTACCGGCCGACGCCGACCTCCTCGCCGGCACTGGCGTGCTTGCCCGTGCGCACACGTCCGGCCCTACCGCCGTGCACAGCCGCCCGTTCCGCCTCGACCCGCGTGCCCGCACCAGCGCGCTTGCGCGTGGCCGCACCAGCGCGCTTGCGCGCGCCCGCCGGCTCCGTCGACCTGGTCGGCCCGGTCCTCCTGACCGTCCTGGCCGGCTTTCGGGTTCAGACCAGCGGGTCCATCCCGGTCCCGTCCGGTCCGCCCTTCCCTGCCGAGGCGCCCGTACCGACCCGCCCGGCCGTGAGTACGTGTCCGGCGGTGCGAGCCACCCCAGCCGCCCCGGCGGCGCAAGCCACCTCGGCCACCAAGGCCACTTCAGCCGGCCCGTCCACACAAGCCGCCCAAGTCGGCCCGTCCGCACAAGCCGCCTCGTCCACTTCAGCCACCCCGACCACCCCTCCCGGCTCGGACGCTCCCGGTGGGTTTCTCGGTCGATTCGTTCCTCGGACATGCCTGAAGCGTCGCCCGAGTGGAGCGAAGGTGGCCGGGAACTGTGGAGTACTGGCCGGTTGTGGACATCGGCGTCACCCGGCGCCTCGTGGGTCCCGTACACTTCTGAAGGCGATCCGGGTCACCGGGTCGACTTCGCACGCCCCGGTACGTGGCCCTCAGCGGTCCGTATCAGCGCCCCTCGGTCCTTAGCGGCAACGGCGCATCGCGGGCGTCAGGCGCGAATGCCGTCCGGTGTTCGCGGCACAACCGAGAAAAATCAAGGAGAACGGCCATGGCCGTCGTCACGATGCGGGAGCTGCTGGAGAGCGGCGTCCACTTCGGTCACCAGACCCGTCGCTGGAACCCGAAGATGAAGCGCTTCATCTTCACCGAGCGCAACGGCATCTACATCATCGACCTGCTCCAGTCGCTGTCGTACATCGACCGCGCCTACGAGTTCGTCAAGGAGACCGTCGCCCACGGCGGCACGGTCATGTTCGTCGGCACGAAGAAGCAGGCGCAGGAGGCCATCGCCGAGCAGGCCACCCGCGTCGGCATGCCCTACGTCAACCAGCGCTGGCTGGGCGGCATGCTCACCAACTTCTCGACCGTCTACAAGCGTCTGCAGCGCCTCAAGGAGCTCGAGCAGATCGACTTCGAGGACGTCGCCGCGTCGGGTCTGACCAAGAAGGAGCTCCTGGTCCTCTCGCGTGAGAAGGCCAAGCTCGAGAAGACCCTCGGCGGTATCCGCGAGATGCAGAAGGTGCCCAGCGCCGTCTGGATCGTGGACACCAAGAAGGAGCACATCGCGGTCGGCGAGGCCCGGAAGCTCAACATCCCGGTCGTCGCGATCCTCGACACCAACTGCGACCCCGACGAGGTCGACTACAAGATCCCGGGCAACGACGACGCGATCCGCTCCGTCACCCTGCTCACCCGTGTGATCGCCGACGCCGTCGCCGAGGGCCTCATCAGCCGCTCGCGCGTCGCCACCGGCGACAAGGGCGAGAAGGCCGCGGGCGAGCCGCTCGCCGAGTGGGAGCGCGACCTGCTCGAGGGCGAGAAGAAGGCGGAGGAGGCTCCGGCCGCCGCCGAGGCTCCGGCTGCCACCGAGGCTCCGGCCGAGGCCCCCGCTGAGGCCCCCGCTGAGGCCGCTGCCGAGGCCCCGGCTGAGGCCCCGGCCGCCGAGGCCGAGCAGGCCTGACCCGGTCAGCATCCGTCGTGTTGACGGCGGGAGCGGTGACATGAACTCCGCTCCCGCCGTTCACCCGTAGGTCAGCGTCGTGTCGGAGATCTGCATCTGGATGGGTACCGACATCCCGATGCGGATCCCGGACCGCGCGGATCTCCGATCTCCCAGACTTCGAGAAAGACTCACAGACTCATGGCGAACTACACCGCCGCCGACGTCAAGAAGCTCCGCGAGCTCACCGGCGCCGGCATGATGGACTGCAAGAAGGCGCTGGACGAGGCCGAGGGCGACGTCGACAAGGCCGTCGAGGCGCTCCGCATCAAGGGCCAGAAGGGCGTCGCCAAGCGCGAGGGCCGCTCCGCCGAGAACGGCGCCGTGGTCTCCCTCATCGCCGACGACAACACCTCCGGCGTCCTGGTCGAGCTGAAGTGCGAGACGGACTTCGTCGCCAAGGGTGACAAGTTCCAGGCCGCCGCGAACGCGATCGCCGCGCACGTCGCCGCGACCTCCCCCGCAGACCTCGAGGCCCTGCTCGCCTCCGAGATCGAGGCCGGCAAGACCGTCCAGGCGTTCGTGGACGAGGCCAACGCCAACCTCGGCGAGAAGATCGTCCTGGACCGCTTCGCGCAGTTCGCCGACGGTTTCGTCTACGCCTACATGCACCGCACCATGCCCGACCTGCCTCCGCAGATCGGTGTCCTGGTCGAGCTGGACAAGGCCGACGCCGACCTGGCCAAGGGTGTCGCCCAGCACATCGCCGCCTTCGCGCCGAAGTACCTCTCCAAGGAGGACGTGCCGGCCGAGGTCGTCGAGTCCGAGCGCCGCGTCGCCGAGGAGACCACCCGCGCCGAGGGCAAGCCCGAGGCCGCCCTGCCGAAGATCGTCGAGGGTCGCCTCAACGGCTTCTTCAAGGACGCCACGCTGCTCGGTCAGCCGTACGCGCTCGACAACAAGAAGTCCGTCCAGAAGGTTCTGGACGAGGCCGGTGTCACCTTGAAGCGCTTCACGCGCATCAAGGTCGGCATCTGAGTCCGTACCGCGACGGACGTCCGGTCCCGATAGGGTCGGAAGCAGTCGTTCGCATACGCCGTCGCACGCGCGCGTGTGACGGACGACAGCAGATCTGACGAGGAGGCCATTGCCGCGCATGGGATGCGAACATCACCCCACCGGCAATGGCCTTCTTCGTATGTGCGACACGTAAAGAGGCGAGATCTCCATGACCACCAAGCCCGAGAAGAGCGACGACGGCAAAGTACACGGCCGGTTTCTGCTGAAGCTGTCCGGAGAGGCGTTCTCCGGGGGCGGTGGCCTCGGCGTCGACCCGGACGTGGTGCACGCCATCGCCCGGGAGATCGCGGCCGTCGTCCGTGACGGCGCGGAGATCGCGGTCGTCATCGGCGGCGGCAACTTCTTCCGCGGCGCCGAACTCCAGCAGCGCGGCATGGACCGTGCCCGGTCCGACTACATGGGCATGCTCGGCACGGTCATGAACTGCCTCGCCCTCCAGGACTTCCTGGAGAAGGAGGGCATCGACAGCCGGGTCCAGACCGCCATCACCATGGGCCAGGTCGCCGAGCCGTACATCCCGCTGCGTGCCGTGCGCCACCTGGAGAAGGGCCGCGTGGTCATCTTCGGCGCCGGTATGGGCATGCCGTACTTCTCCACCGACACCACCGCCGCCCAGCGCGCCCTGGAGATCGACGCCCAGGCGCTGCTGATGGGCAAGAACGGTGTGGACGGGGTCTACGACTCCGACCCCAAGACCAACCCGGACGCGGTCAAGTTCGACTCCCTCGGCTACGGCGAGGTCATCACCCGCGAACTCAAGGTCGCGGACGCCACCGCCATCACCCTCTGCCGCGACAACAAGCTCCCGATCCTCGTGTTCGAGCTTCTCAAGGAGGGCAATATCGCGCGGGCCGTCAAGGGTGAGAAGATCGGCACTCTCGTGGGTGATCAGGGAAGCCGGGCCTGACCGGGTCCTTCCCCTGCCCGGGGGACGGAGCCTGACCGGGGGATGGACAATGTCCTACCGGTCGGGAACCGTGCAGGAGCAAGACGCGACGCAGCCGGCCGCCGACGTGACCAAGTACAGCAGCCGGGCCTACTCAAGACACGCAGGAGCAAGTGGTGATCGAAGAGACCCTCCTCGAGGCCGAGGAGAAGATGGAGAAGGCCGTCGTCGTCGCCAAGGACGACTTCGCCGCGATCCGTACCGGTCGTGCGCACCCGGCGATGTTCAACAAGATCGTGGCCGACTACTACGGCGCGCTGACGCCGATCAACCAGCTGGCTTCGTTCTCCGTGCCGGAGCCGCGCATGGCGGTCGTGACCCCGTTCGACAAGACCGCGCTGCGCAACATCGAGCAGGCGATCCGCGACTCGGACCTGGGCGTCAACCCGAGCAATGACGGCAACATCATCCGTGTGGTGTTCCCCGAGCTCACCGAGGAGCGCCGCCGCGAGTTCATCAAGGTCGCCAAGACCAAGGGCGAGGACGCCAAGGTCTCGATCCGTTCCGTGCGCCGCAAGGCCAAGGACGCCATCGACAAGCTCGTCAAGGACGGCGAGGTCGGCGAGGACGAGGGCCGCCGTGCGGAGAAGGAGCTCGACGACACCACCGCGAAGTACGTCGCCCAGGTGGACGAGCTGCTCAAGCACAAGGAAGCCGAGCTCCTCGAGGTCTGATGAACGACTCTTCCTGGGGAGCGCCGCCACAAGCCGGGTACTGGGCGCCGACCGACCGGGGACCTGTCCAGGGGCATGCCCCGGCGGGTCCCCCGTACGATGCGACTGAGGCCCAGCATCCGATGCAGACTCAGCCCATGCCCATCGTGCCCGACGTACCCGCGCATGGCGGGAACCAGGACGACGACCGGGGGGCCGCTCGGCTGGCCGGTCCCCTGTTCCGCGACGAGACGCCGTCGGCGCACCCCCATGGGGAGGCGCCGGAGAAGCCGGAGCCCATGTCCGACGCCCCTCAGCCCGCCCCGCAGAAGAAGAGTGCGGGCCGTGACCTGAGCGCCGCCATAGGGGTCGGTGTCGGGCTCGGCGTGGTCATCGTCGCGTCGCTGTTCATCGTCAAGGCCGTCTTCGTCGGCGTGATAGCGGTCGCCGTCGTGGTCGGCCTGTGGGAGCTCACCTCGCGCCTGCAGGAACGCAAGGGCATCAAGGCGCCGCTCGTGCCGCTCGCGGTCGGCGGTGCCGCCATGGTCGTCGCCGGGTATGTGCGCGGGCCGGAGGGCGCGTGGGTGGCCATGGCGCTGACCGCGCTCGCCGTCCTCGTGTGGCGGATGACGGAACCGCCGGGGAACTACCTGAAGGACGTCACGGCGGGTGTCTTCGCCGCGTTCTACGTGCCGTTCCTCGCCACGTTCGTCGCGCTGATGCTCACCGCGGACGACGGACCGCAGCGGGTCCTCACCTTCTTGGTGCTGACGGTGGTCAGCGACACGGGCGCGTACGCCGTCGGCTGGCGCTTCGGCAAGCACAAGCTCGCCCCCCGCATCAGCCCCGGCAAGACCCGTGAGGGACTGCTCGGCGCGGTCGCCTTCGCCATGGTCGCGGGCGCGCTGCTCATGCAGTTCGTCATCGACGGCGGCACCTGGTGGCAGGGCCTGCTCCTGGGCCTCGCGGTCGCCGCCAGCGCCACCCTCGGTGACCTCGGCGAGTCGATGATCAAGCGGGACCTCGGCATCAAGGACATGGGCACGCTGCTGCCGGGCCACGGCGGGATCATGGACCGGCTGGACTCGCTGCTGCCGACCGCCCCGGTGGTCTGGTTGCTGCTGGTGCTGTTCGTGGGCTCCGGCTGACCGGAACGCCCCACGGGTACGCGGTGTCACGCGGGCCCCCGACCTGGACGACAGGGCGGGGGCCCGTCGCCGTTCGGCGTGGGTCAGTGGTGAACCGTGGCCCTGGCCGTGGCCGTGGTCGAGTGGGACGATTTTCTCAGGGGGATCACGCCGAAAGGGGGCGGGCTTCATGTCCGACTTCCGTGAATCGATCGACATCGACTGCCGCCCGGAGGACGTCTGGGCGTATGTCAGCGACCTCTCCCATCTGCCCGAGTGGCAGGAGAGCGCGGTCGCGAGCGAGCCGCTGGACGCCGATCCCGTCGGTGTCGGCTCCCGGGTGCGCGTCACCCGGCACTTCGGCCGCCGGAACATTCCGATGACCATGCAGTTCACCGAGTACGAGCCGCCGCGCGCCTGGAGCCTGGAGGGCATCGACGGCCCCGTCCGCACCCATGTGCACGGGGAGATCACCCCGCTCGATCAGGGCCGCCGCTCCCGGGTCACCGTCGAGGTCGGCTTCGACGGCCGCGGCATCGGCAAGGTCCTCGTCCCCCTCGTCGTACGGCCCCAGATCCGCAAGGAGCTGCCGCGCAACGAGATGCACCTGAAGGACCGTCTGGAGCACGCGTCGGCGTAGCCGCCGACGGATCGGCTCCGGCCCGGTCCCCGTGGTGCGGGGGCCGGGCCGGAGCGTGTGGCGGTGTCGGGCGCTGGTCGCCGCCCCCTGAGTCACCGCCACTTGACTCACCTCACTCGCCTCAGCTGACTCACTCGCCTCACTTGGCGAGCCGGTAGGCGTTGGTGATCGTCTGGCGCACGGTGTTGCCGCTCTTGTCCTTCAGGTCCACCACGAAGGACACGGCCTTGGCGCTCGCCGGGTGCTTCACGCTGACCGAGCGTGCCCCCTTCGCGTCGGTCTTCACGGCCAGCGTCCTCCAAGTCCTGCCCCCGTCGAACGAGACCTTCACGGTGAGCGCGGCGACCTGCCCGGCCGCGGCGGCCGCGCCTCTCACCTTCAACGGCACCGTGAGGGTGCCGCCCGCAGGGGCGGTCCCGCTCAGGCTCAGCTTCGGTGTGAAACGCACCGCCGACAGCGGCAGCGCCACCGTCCGGTTCGGAGCCGGCCGCGCCGAGGTGAACGTCCACACCCCGGCGACCTTGGTGCTGGTGGAGGTGTCCGCGGTGGAGCGCTTCGCCTCGACCGTCAGACGGTACGCGGCGGACGCGGCGGGAACCTCGGCGGTCAGCATGTCCGTCGCCGGGCCCTCGCCGAGGATCCGGCCGCCGGACTCCAGCCGGGCGACACCGCCGGTGACGGCCGAGAACCCCGGGTGGCCGCTGCTGTCGGTGAACAGCGGGATCATCGCGCTGATGGTGTCGCCGGTCCGCTCGGCGCCCTGTCCGTCGAGTCCACCGGGCGGGAGATCGGGGCCGACCACCGCGGTGTTGAACTTCAGCGTCTGGCTGGAGCCCGGCTTGTAGGTGACCCGTTCCTTCCGGTAGATCATGCGCGCCTCGCTGCGGGCGTCGAGTTGCGTGGCCGTCCAGGACCAGCGCACTCCGGCGGTGCTGAGGTAGTGCGTGGTGGACAGCGGCAGTTTCTGCTGCGACGGTTCCTGGAGGGGCATGCCGTTCCCGAGCTCGTCCAGCGGCCGGATGTGGACGCGGCCCTTGGCCCCGGTCACGGAGGCGCCGAAGCCGAGCTTCACCTCGGCGACCTCGGCCCGGGTGACGGTGTGATCGAGGCCGGTGAAGAAGCTGCCCTTACGGTTGAAGGCGAGCCGGTAGTCGACGTTCTTGCCGGCCGCGCCCGGCCTCTTCCACACGCCGTTGTACTGGGCCCGCAGCGTCGGGGAGGCCGGGCCGAGCGCGGCGGTGCGGATCGGCGGCACTCCGTCGGTGAACCAGGAGTTGCCCGATCCCAGGGCCTCGTCGTAGTAGCTGACGACGGAGGTGACGAGCTTCGCGGCCTTGTCCGGGGCCTTCACGGCGAGCGGCTTCGCCTTGCGGGAGTCGAGGGTGACCTTGACGTCCTTCGTCACCTCCAGCACCGGCTGCACGAAGAAGCCCAGCTCGTTGTCCTCGGCGAAGACCTGGCTCTCCAGGTGATAGGTGCCCTTGCGCAGCCGCTGGACCACTGTGCCGTTCGGGCGGCTCGGCAGTTCCACGTAGCCGCCGTCCCCGTCACGGCGGGTGATCACTGTGGCGTACGTCTGCGCGTTCGCCCCGTCGGCGTCGATGTGCCGCACGGTGACGTCGTACGACTCCACTTCGCGCTCCACCACCAGACCGGTGCGCACCTCCTGGCCGTCCCCCGACGCCAGCACGGTGCCGCCGAAGACACCGTCGGCGGTGCCCTTGCGGGTGTCGGCGGTGACGGTGGTCTTCGCGGTGCCGCCGGCCGGAACGGTGAGCTGGGTGTCCCGGATGGTGAACATGCCGGCGGGGGCGGGGCCGCCCGACGGATTCGTCGCGGCGACGGTCAGTTGCAGGGTGACGGCACGGGTGCCGAGGTTGCGGTACGCGAGGGTCTTGGCGACCGGCTTGTCGTCGGTGTGCGGCCAGGACTGCAGGCCGAAGCCGAGGGAGCCCGGCTCGGCGGCGACCACGGCGGTGGAGGCGCGCTTCAGGTCCACCCGGCCCGCGCCCTGCTGATAGGCGTGCAGCCGCGGGTTCGGCTTGGCCGAGCCGGTCAGGACCGTCTTCAGCCGGGCCCCGCTCCAGTCCGGGTGCTGCTGGAGCAGCAGGGCGGCGGCGCCCGCGACATGTGGGGCGGCCATGGACGTACCGGTCTGGGCGACGTATCCCTCACCGGAGGGCTGCTCGCTCTGCGTGGTCAGGGCGGCGGTGATCTCGACACCGGGGCCGCTGATGTCCGGCTTGGGTGTGCCGTCGCGGTTCGGGCCGAGGCTGGAGAAGTCGCCGAGCTGGTCCTGCTTGTCCACGGCACCGACGGTGAGCGCGGCGGGGGCGCTGCCGGGCGACTGGATGGTGCCGGGTCCGTCGCCGCCCTTGTTGCCGGCGGACACCAGGAACAGGGCCTTGCCGGAGAGCCGGGCGACGGCGGCCTCCATCGGGTCGAGGCCCGGTTCGTCGCCGCCGCCGAGGCTCATGTTGACGATCTGTGCGCCCTGGTCGACGGCCCACTGCATGCCGGCGACGATGCCTGAGATGTCACCGAAGCCGTCGTCGGCCAGGACCTTGCCGTCGAGCAGTTTCACGTCGGGCGCCACGCCCTTGTAGCGGCCGCCGGACTGTGCGCCGCTGCCGGCGACGATGGAGGCCACATGGGTGCCGTGTCCGAAGCGGTCCTTGACGTCGGGGGCCCCGCTGAAGTTCTTCTGGGCGATCTCCAGGCCCTTGAGGTCCGGGTGGGTCTGGTCGACACCCGAGTCGAGGATCGCCACCTTGACGCCCTTGCCGGTGTAGCCGGACTTCCACATGACGGGCGCGCCGATCTGCGGCACGCTCTCGGCGAGGGTGGCCCGGACCTTGGCGTCCAGCCACACGTGGGCGAGGGGCCGTTCGGGGGCCGCCGCACCGCCGGTCGCGGGGGCCGGGGAGCGGCCGGTGACGGCCGCCCACAGCGCCGGGGCGTCGGTCTTGGCCGCGTCGAAGGCCTCGCCGTCGACGGCGGGCAGCGCGCGGCGCTCCCGCACGGCCACGCCCGCGAACCGGTCGCGGGCGGGGGCGGACGGGTTCGCCTTGGCGCCGTCGCGCCGGTAGCCGACGATCAGCGGCAGCGTGCCGCGGTGCGCGTCGTCGTACCCGTTCTCGACCAACTGCGCCACATCGAACAGCTGCCGGTCGAGCAGGCCGTCGGCGATCGGGCGCAGGGCGTCCTGCGGGACTACATAGGTGTGCCCGGCTTCGCGCCGGACCGAGAAGCCGATCTTCTCGCGGCCCTTGCCGCGGATGAGCTCGATGACCTGACGGTCGGAGCCGACGGCCACACGGTCGCCGGTGATCAAGGTGACGGTCGCGACAGGCTGCGCCCCGGCCGAGGTCCCGGCCCTGTCCTGTGCGACGCCGCCGACAGCCGACGCCGTTCCCGACGCCACTCCCGGCGCCGATTGTGCTTCCGATGCCGGTGCCGACTGCGCTTTTGACGCCGTCACCACCCCTGTGACCATGGCCCCGGCCATCACGCCGGCCAGCGCCACCGTCCTCACGCGTCCTACGGACCCCACTCGCGTCCCCCCCGTTTCCGTGTGCGTTCTCCGGTATCACGCGCACAACAGGTGTTCGGTTCTCGGTGAACGCACAACAGTGCGAGGGGGCTGGCGCAGGGGATGGGGTGAGCCGGAGACGTGCAGGGCCCGAGGGCCGGACCTTCGGCCGCCGGGCACCGGGCACCGGAGATGATCTGCGACACCGGGAGGGGCGTGTCGAGGACCGGCGAGGTCGGACTCGTCCTCTCAGGCCTGTGTGAGGCGCCGGTGGACTACCTCGGCGCTCGCGGCGAGGAATTGATCAGCGGCGGTACGGTGCCGGTTCCAACGGCTGGTGAACTCGGCTTCGTCCACAGCGCCCCGCCTCCAGTAGCTGCCGAGTTGCTGACCGGCGCTGTTCAGTTCCTGCAGCGCTGAGAGCAGGGCCCGGTCCTTCGAAAGGATGCGCAGCCGAGCCGACGCCAGCTGGTGAGCTGATACGTCCGAACTACTGACGCGGTCAGCCATGTCGAGGACCCGCTCCTCCCAGACACGGTTGTGGAAGTCCGAGGACGAGGCTGCTATCAGAGCGCATTGCTCCAGGAGCAGCTCCGAGATGCGAGCCCTGTGTTCAGCGCGCTTCACGAGATGCTGCCCGAGCAGAGCGATCGCAGCACCGACAACGGTCGCGAACAACGTCCCCCATGCGCCCATGGTGGGCATTGTTCCCCGGCGACTGCTTGGTGCATGCCCCTGAAAGGGGGCGGCAAGGAGCAGAGACGACCGGCAACGACCACCATGAACGACTCGCCCCCTGGGCCACACCATTTGATCTGCGACACTGGGTGGGTTATGCCGAAGCCCGGAGAACTCACTTTCGTCGCCCCCCGCGGAGCCAAGAAGCCGCCGCGGCATCTTGCCGATCTCACGCCCGCCGAGCGCAAGGACGCGGTGGCGGCGATCGGGGAGAAGCCGTTTCGTGCCAAGCAGCTCTCGCAGCACTACTTCGCGCGGTACGCGCACGCCCCGGAGCAGTGGACCGACATCCCCGCCGGTGCGCGCACCAAGCTCCAGGAGGCGCTGCTTCCGGAGCTGATGACGGTCGTCCGGCATCTGTCGACCGACCAGGACACCACCCGCAAGACGCTGTGGCGGCTGTTCGACGGGACGCTCGTCGAGTCCGTGCTGATGCGGTACCCGGACCGGGTCACCATGTGCATCAGCTCGCAGGCCGGGTGCGGGATGAACTGCCCCTTCTGCGCCACCGGGCAGGCCGGGCTCGACCGGAACCTGTCCACCGCCGAGATCGTCCACCAGATCGTGGACGGGATGCGGGCGCTGCGCGACGGGGAGATCCCCGGAGGGCCCGCCCGGCTCTCCAACATCGTCTTCATGGGGATGGGCGAGCCGCTCGCCAACTACAACCGCGTCGTCGGCGCCATCCGCCGGCTCACTGACCCCGAGCCGGACGGGCTCGGGCTCTCGCAGCGCGGGATCACCGTGTCGACGGTCGGGCTGGTGCCGGCCATCCACCGGTTCGCCGACGAGGGCTTCAAGTGCCGGCTCGCCATCTCGCTGCACGCCCCCGACGACGAGCTGCGCGACACCCTCGTACCGGTCAACACCCGGTGGAAGGTGCGCGAGGTCCTCGACGCCGGATGGGAGTACACCGCGAGGTCCGGGCGGCGGCTGTCCATCGAGTACGCGCTGATCAGGGACATCAACGACCAGGCCTGGCGTGGTGACCGGCTGGGCCGGCTGCTCAAGGGCCGACCGGTGCACGTCAACCTCATCCCGCTGAACCCGACGCCCGGCTCGAAGTGGACCGCGTCGCGGCCCGAGGACGAGAAGGCGTTCGTGGAGGCCATCGCCGCCCACGGGGTGCCGGTGACCGTCCGGGACACCAGGGGTCAGGAGATCGACGGGGCCTGCGGCCAGCTCGCGGCCACCGAGCGGTAGCCGAGAGGTAGCCGAGCGGTAGCCGACGGCCGGGGACGGGCAGGAGTCGGAATCCGGCCACGGGGTAGTGTGACCTTCGTACACATCTTCATATTCCGACAGGGGAGCGCCACAGCGCTGAGAGTGCGGCATCCAGGCCGCAGACCCTCTGAACCTCGCCCAGGTCATTCTGGGTAGGAAGTTCGGTCTTCACTCAAGCTGTTGCGCCCTGCCCGGGGACCCGCCGAGGTCCCCGGGCAGGGCCGCGTCTCTTCCTGGCCACCCCCAGGAGGACATCAGTGCACATCAGAACGTTTGTCGCCGCGGCCGTGGGCCTCGGCCTCGTCACGCTGTCCGCGTGCGGTTCGTCGTCGTCCGACGACGCCGGGTCGGGCGGCTCCAAGACCGTCACCCTCGTCAGCCACGGCTCCTTCGGCTACTCCAAGGACGTGCTGAAGGCCTTCGAGAAGGAGTCCGGCTACAAGGTCAAGGTCCTCAAGAGCGGCGATGCCGGCCAGGCCGTCAATCAGGCGATCCTGACCAAGGACAACCCGCAGGGCGACGTCTTCTTCGGCGTCGACAACACCCTGCTGTCCCGCGCGCTCGGCAACGGCCTCTTCCAGCCGTACGAGGCGAAGGGCCTCGACAAGGTCGGCGCCGCGTACCAGCTCGACAAGGACGAGCACCGGGTCACGCCCATCGACTCCGGTGACATCTGCGTCAACTACGACAAGGCGTACTTCAGCGAGAAGAAGATCGAGCCGCCGCAGACGTTCGACGATCTGATCAAGCCCGAGTACAAGGACCTCCTCGTCACCGAGAACGCCTCCACCTCCTCGCCCGGCCTCGGCTTCGTCCTCGGCACGGCCGCGAAGTACGGCGACGGGGGGTGGGAGGGCTACTGGAAGAAGCTCAAGGCCAACGGCGTCAAGGTCGTCGACGGCTGGGAGCAGGCGTACTACCAGGAGTTCTCCGGGTCGACGGACGGCAAGAAGGCGGGCGGCGACCGGCCCCTCGTCGTGTCGTACGCCTCCTCGCCGCCCGCCGAGGTCATCTACGCCAAGCCGCGTCCGAAGACCGCGCCCACCGGCGTCGCCGCCGGCACCTGCTTCCGGCAGATCGAGTTCGCCGGGCTGCTGAGCAACGCGCGCAACGCCGAGGGCGGCAAGGCGCTCATCGACTTCCTGATCTCGAAGAGGTTCCAGGAGGACATGCCGCTCAACATGTTCGTGTACCCGGTGGTCGACGGCGCGTCCGTGCCCGCCGACTTCGCCGAGTACGGACCGCCCGCGAAGGACCCGGAGACCATGGCGCCGGCGAAGATCGCCGAGAACCGTGACGAGTGGGTCAAGTCATGGACCTCGCTCGTACTGAAGTAGCCAAGGAGCCCCCCGGGCCGGCCGAGGCCGCGCCCCGGCGGAGGCCCCGCAGCGGCGGCGCGGCGCGGCTCGGGCTGATGGCCCTGCCCGTCGCGTTCTTCGGGGTGTTCTTCGCCTACCCGGTCGCCGCGATCGTCGTCCGGGGGCTGAAGACCGGGGGGCGCGGCGGGGGCTGGCAGTTCGGGCGGATCGCCGAGGTGCTGGGGGACTCCGGGATCCGGCACGTGCTGTGGTTCACCACCTGGCAGGCGCTCGTCTCGACCGTGCTCACCCTGCTGATCGCGCTCCCCGGCGCGTATGTGTTCGCGCGCTTCGATTTCAGGGGCAAGGACGTCCTGCGAGCGGTGGTGACCGTGCCGTTCGTGCTGCCGACCGTGGTCGTCGGTACGGCGTTCCTGGCGCTGCTCGGGCGCGGGGGGCTGCTCGACGAGCTGGGGGGCGTACGGCTGGACACCACGGTGTGGGCGATCCTGCTCGCACACGTGTTCTTCAACTACGCGGTCGTCGTCCGGACCGTCGGCGGGCTGTGGGCGCAGCTCGACCCGCGGCAGGAGGAGGCCGCGCGGATGCTCGGGGCCTCCCCGCTCGGGGCCTGGCGGAAGGTGACCCTGCCGGCGCTCGGGCCCGCCGTGGCCGCCGCCGCCCTGATGGTCTTCCTCTTCACCTTCACCTCGTTCGGCGTGGTGCAGATCCTCGGCGGGCCGACCTTCTCCACGCTCGAAGTGGAGATCTACCGGCAGACCTCGGAGATCTTCGACCTGACGACGGCCGCCGTGCTGACCCTCGTGCAGTTCGTCGCGGTCGGGTTGATCCTCGCCGTGCACGCCTGGACCGTGCGGCGGCGGGAGACCGCGCTGCGACTGGTCGACGCCTCGCTCACGGCACGGCGGCCGCGAGGAGCCGGGCAGTGGGCGCTGCTGGCCGGGGTCCTCGCCACGGTGGTCGTGCTGATCCTGCTGCCGCTGGGCGTCCTGGTCGAGCGATCGCTCGACGCACCGGGATTCGGCTACTACAAGGCGCTGACCAGCGACGACAGCGGGATCTTCCTGGTGGCGCCGATCGAGGCGATCGGCAACTCTCTCAGCTACGCGTGCGCCGCGACCGCCATCGCCGTCCTCGTGGGCGGCCTCGCGGCGGCCGCCCTCACTCTGCGCACCCGCCCCCGCGGCGACGGGAGGACCCCTGCGGCCGACCGTCTCGTCCGGGGCTTCGACGCGCTGCTCATGCTGCCGCTCGGGGTGTCCGCCGTGACCGTCGGCTTCGGCTTCCTGATCGCGCTGGACGAACCACCGCTCGATCTGCGCAGCTCCTGGATCCTGGTGCCCCTCGCCCAGGCCCTCGTCGGCGTCCCCTTCGTCGTACGGACCATGCTGCCCGTGCTGCGGGCGGTGGACCAACGGCTGCGCGAGGCGGCGAGCGTCCTCGGAGCGTCGCCGTGGCGGGTGTGGCGCGAGGTCGACCTGCCGCTCGTACGGCGGGCCCTGCTGATCGCGGCCGGGTTCGCCTTCGCCGTCTCGCTCGGTGAGTTCGGGGCGACCGTGTTCATCGCGCGCGCCGACAACCCGACCCTGCCGGTGGCCGTGGCCCGGCTGCTCGGCAGGCCGGGTGACCTCAACTACGGCCAGGCCATGGCCCTTTCGACGATTCTGATGGTGGTGTGCGCGGTGGCCCTGCTGGCCCTGGAGCGCCTCCGCACCGATCGCACGGGGGAGTTCTGATGTTGCTGAGGATCGAGGGCGCGACCGTACGGTTCGACGGGCGGCCCGTGCTCGACGGTGTCGATCTGGGCGTCGCCGAGCACGAGATCGTCTGCGTGCTGGGGCCGAGCGGCAGCGGGAAGTCGACCCTGCTGCGGGCGGTCGCCGGGCTCCAGCCCCTCGACGCCGGACGGGTGTCGCTGGACGGGCACGACCAGTCGGGCGTCCCGGCGCACAAGCGCGGCGTCGGCCTGATGTTCCAGGACCACCAGCTGTTCCCCCAGCGGGACGTCGCGGGCAACGTCGCCTTCGGGCCCCGGATGCACGGCGCCGCGAAGGACGAACGCGCCGCCCGCGTAAGGGAGTTGCTGGAACTGGTCGGACTGCCCGGGGCGGCGCGCCGCCGGGTCGGGGAGCTGTCCGGCGGTGAGCAGCAGCGGGTCGCGCTGGCCCGCGCCCTCGCGCCACGCCCCCGGCTGCTCATGCTCGACGAACCCCTCGGCCAGCTGGACCGCTCACTGCGGGAACGACTCGTCGTCGAACTCCGGCAACTCTTCGCCGAGTTGGGCACGACCGTGCTGGCGGTCACACATGACCAGGGGGAGGCGTTCGCGCTGGCCGACCGGGTCGTGGTGATGCAGGACGGACGGATCGCCCAGTCCGGCACGCCGCTGGAGGTGTGGCAGCGCCCGGCGGACGAGTTCGTGGCCCGGTTCCTCGGCTTCGACAACGTGGTCGACGCGACGGTGACGGGCCAGGCCGCCGACACCCCCTGGGGCAAGGTGCCGGTGCCCGAGGGCTCGCCGCAGGGACCGGGCGCGCTGCTGGTGCGGCCCGCCGGGGTACGGCTGGTCGACGCCGCCGACGGACTGCCCTGCACCGTGGCCGCACGCACCTTCCGGGGCACCCATGTCGCCGTGCACCTCCAGCCCGAGGGCGCGCCACGACTGGAGGCGGCGTGCGCGCTGCGGGACGCGCCGGACCCCGGAGACCAGGTGGGCGTGGCCTTCGACGCCGCCGAAATCCTCGTGCTCGGCGGTGACCCGGCCGCATAGGGTCCACCACCATGACCCTGCGTACCCGTGAACCACAGGCCCGTCACGACCGTTACTGCGCCGAGATCGAGCACCAGCTACGGCTGTTGAGGGACGTCGTGACCTCCGGAGCGGACCTCTCGGCGACCGTGCCGACCTGCCCCGACTGGACGTTGGAACAGCTCGTCCGGCACACCGGCGGCTCCCTGCGCTGGGTCGAACTCAACATACGGACGCGGGCGGAGGAAGAGGTGCCCGAGGAGCGGGTGCCGCTGTACGACGGCCCCGAGAAGCAGGGGGACCCGGCCGAGCTGGACGCCTGGCTCGCGCGGACGGGGGAGGAACTCCTCGCCACGCTGCGGGAGGCCGGGCCGCAGGCACCGGTGTGGTCCTGGGGCTGGGAGCGGACCGCCGGTTTCTGGGCCCGTCGGATGACCCATGAACTGGTCGTCCACCGGGCCGACGCGACCCTCGCCGCCGGGCTGCCGTACGAGGTGGCACCCGAGATCGCCGCCGACGCGATCGACGAGTGGCTGGAGATCGTCGAGTTCGCCCAGCGGACCGAGCCGGACGACGCGGCCGCCGAACTGCGCGGACCCGGCCGCAGCATCCACCTCCACGCCACCGACGCACCCGCCGACGTGACGGCCGAATGGCTGGTCGCCCTGACCGAGGAGGGCGTGCGCTGGCGGCACGGCCATGAGAAGGCGACCGTCGCGCTGCGCGGCCCGCTCACCGACGTACTGCTCGCCTTCTACCGCCGACTGCCCCCGGACGGCGGTCGTCTGGAGGTCCTGGGCGACCGGGAACTGCTGCACTTCTGGCTGGAGCGGGCGACCTTCGGGTGAGCCGCGCGGGCGGACCGCTCGGCGCGGCCCCCGACACGCGTGCGGCCCGCGCCCCTCACCGAGGAGCAGGGGCCGCACGGCCGTACGCGGACGGTCAGCGCATGGAGGACCCGCGGCGCCGCATGCTGTAGAACACGGCACCGACGCCGAGGGCGACCAGGACCGCCGCGACACCCGCTATCGGACCGGTGTCGGAGTCGGCGCCGGTCTCCGCGAGGTTGGAGTCACCCTCGGGGGAGGGGAGGTTGTTGGTGCCGCCCGAACCCGCGGGCGTGCCGCTCTCCGAGGTGGACGGCGTGGGGGCCTTCCCCTCCTCGGCCGGCTCCTTCTCGGCGGCCTGTCCCGGCTTCTCGGGCTGTCCCGGCTTCTCGGGCTTCCCCGGCTTGTCGGGCTTTCCGGGCTTCTCCTGCTTCTCGGAGGAGGCCGGCGGGGTGTCGTCCGCCTTCTTGCAGGACTCGTCGGGCGCGACCAGGATCGGCAGGTCGTCGTCGACGTACTTGTCCGCCGCGATGTGGATGCGGTACTCGGCCTTCGGCTTCCATTTCTCGTCGAAGGTGACGGTCACACCCTCGGCAGTGGAGCCCTCGATGACCTGGGTGCCGACCTTGCGCAGGTCGGCACCGTTGTTCTCCAGGTAGACGGTGACCTCGGCCGGGACGCCCAGCGGGTCCACGTCGGTCACGCGGATGACGCCCTGGCCGCCGTCGCACTCCGCCACGGCGGAGAAGTCCTTGATGGTGCAGGCCATGGCATTGCCCGCGAAGCCGAACACGAGTGCGGCGGAAGCGGAGGCGACACCGAGACAACGCGCTGTTCGCGCGATTCGGGGAGATGTGGACACGTTTGCCCTTCACGGGGAGCACAGGGGAGTGGGGGTGACGGAGGCGCCGCCGGTGAAGCGGCTTCCCCATGTGCCTCACAGGTTTATAAGCGCGGCATAAGTACTGTCAATCCGAAGAAGTGTCCGAGCCGTTGGCTTTGCCCATTGATGAACAGCCCACGCGTTTACTCCCGGTTCGCCGCACTGCCCGCCCTCATCCGCGGAGTCGCTCCAGCGCCTCGGGGGCGTCCTCGATCCGGTCGACCAGAGCGATCCGGGACTCCATGGAGCGGTCACGGGCCAGGGAGCTGAGCAGGGGCCAGGTGGGGAGCTTCTCCGTCCAGTGGACCCGGTCGACGAGGACCATGGGCGTCGGTTCGCCGCGGGACTCGTAGTAGTTGGGGGTGGCGTTGTCGAAGATCTCCTGGACGGTGCCGGCGGCGCCGGGCAGGAAGACGACGCCGTGGTCGCAGCGGGCGAGGAGGCCGTCCTCGCGGGTGGCGTTGGCGAAGTACTTGGCGATGTGGGAGGCGAACGGGTTCGGCGGCTCGTGGCCGTAGAACCAGGTGGGGATGCCCACGGAGGTGCCGCCCATGGGCCAGCGGGTGCGCACCTCGAAGGCGGCGCTCGCCCAGTCGGTGATCGACGGCGTGAACTTCGGTGCCTTCGCCAGCAGTCGCAGGGCGTCGGTGAGCATCTCGTCGTCGTGCGGGGCGGCGTAGGCGCCGAGGTTGGCGGCCTCCATCGCGCCCGGGCCGCCGCCGGTGGCGACCGTGAGACCGGAGCGGGCGAGGCTCCGGCCGAGACGGGCGGCATCCTCGTACGCCGTGGTGCCGCGGGACATCGCGTGGCCGCCCATCACCCCCACCACCCGTGCGCCCACGAGGAGTTCGTCGAGCGCGTCGGAGACGGAGTCGTCGTGGACGGCGCGCAGTGTGGAGGCGAAGATGTCCCGGTCGGCCTTGGTCCGCTGGAACCAGGCGTAGGAGCGGGCGTCCGGCGTCGCCTCGTATCCGCCGTCCGCCAGGGACGCGAACAGCTCGTCGGGGGAGTAGAGCAGGCCCCGGTACGGGTCGAAGGGCAGATCCGGTAGGGGCGGGAAGACCAGGGCGCCGTCCCCGCGTATCTTCGCCGCCGCGTCGTCGCGCATCGGGCAGCCGAGGAAGACGGCGCCCGCCGTGTCGGTGGTGAGCAGTTCGCGCGTACGGTCCGTCAGGTCGACGGCCTGGACGCGGTATCCGGAGAGGCTGCCGCGGGCCGAGACCGTCGCGTCGAACTCCTCGATCGTCTCGATCTCGCGGTCGTCATGGTGGGCCGCATGGGCGGGCATCGTCTGCACCCGCCCATGCTAGGCGCGGCCTTGCTCTGGGCGGTCAGCCCTCGATGACATCGGGGTTCATCCACACGACCTCCCAGGTGTGGCCGTCGAGGTCGTCGAAGGCGCGGCCGTACATGAAGTCCATCTCCTGGACCTTCTCGGAGGCCGTACCGCCGGCGGCGACCGCCTTCTCCACCAGTTCGTCCACCTTCTCGCGGCTCTCGGCGCTCAGACACAGCAGCACCTCGCTGGTCCGGGTGGCGTCCGCGATCTCCTTCTTGGTGAAGGTCGCGTAGAACGGCTTGGTGAGCAGCATTGCCACGATGGTGTCGCTGATCACGACGGAGGCGGCGTTCTCGTCGCTGAACTGCGGGTTGATCGAGTACCCCAGCTCCGTGAAGAACTTCTTGGAGGCGTCGAGGTCGTTCACGGGCAGGTTCACGAAGATCATCTGCTGGTACATGCGGGTCTCTCCCGTGGCGTCGGTCGGTCCGTCGTGGGTCTCGGTCCGTTCGAGTGGGTAGACCGGGGCCCTCGGTGAAACTCATCGCCGGTCGCGGATTTTTTCGTACGAGTTCTCCGGCGCCCTCGACGCCCCGCCCGGCCGGTGGTCAGAAGGTCAGCGGGAGTGCCGCCAGCTCCGCGACCGTCCAGGTCAGCGGGCCGAAGACGGCGATCAGGGCGCCCGCGCGGAGCAGGGCCGCCCGGCGGGGCAGGGCGGCGGGCGCCCCCATCCGCAGCAGCGCGGCCGTGGTGTCGGCGTGCGCCCGGCGGGCCTCGACGGCGGCCGTGGCGAGGGTGAGGACGGTGCAGCCGGCCACGACGAGCGCCCCCAGTAGGGTCAGCGGACCGACCGTGGGGCGCGCTCCGGAGGACAGCGTCACCATGGCGTACGCCCCGGAGGCCACCGCGCACACCACCCCGAGCGGCCCCCCGATCCGCCGGGCCTCCGCCTGCAGCACCCGCCCCGACAGCAGCCTGAGCGCTCCCGGCCGCACGGCCTGGAGCAGTCGGCCGGTGAGGTGGGTGAGCCCGGGGCCGACGAGGGCCAGGCCCAGCGCGGTCAGCAGCCAGCCGCCGAGCACCCCGGCGGGGCTGTCGGCGAAGCCTCCGGGGAGGGCGAGGGCGGAGCCGGCGTCGGACTGCCCGGCGTAGGTCTCGACGGCGAGGCCGACGGCGAGGACGGCGACGCCCCAGGGGAGGCCGCCGGGCGCGGGACGCGGGGCCGGCGGTTGGTCGGGCTCGGCGGTCGCGGAGGTCTCCTCGTCGGGCTCCGGCTCCTCCTCGAACCTGGTCGCGCCCGCCGGTTCCCGCACCCGGCGGCGGAGGTCGAAGGTGTCGTACGCCATGAAGCGCGTCCGGGGGTTGGCGGCCCGGGTCCGGGGGCCCCGGGGGCGCAGGACCAGTGCCGTCGTCACGGACGCCACGGCCGGGACCAGGGCGAGCAGGGTGAGGGCGGCCGGCAGCGGCAGGGGGCGTCCGGCGCCGAGCGCATCGGCGGCGGTGCCGTCGAAGGGCATGCCGGAGAGGTCGCCGCGCAGGTGGAGGAAGACGAGCAGGGCGAGCAGGGAGCCCAGGGTGGTGGACAGGGCCGTCGTCACGGCGGAGACGGCCATGAGGTGGACCGGGCCGAGGCCGATGGCGGACAGGCCGGGGCGCGGCCGGGTGCCGGGGTCGGTCCGGGCGACCGTCACCGCGAAGTGGATCGTGGCGGCGGCGGGGGCGAGGCACCAGAGCAGCCGGAGCAGTGAACCGGACGAGGCGTGCGGGTGGGACAGGGCGTATCCGAGGGCGCACAGCAGCAGGAATCCCGTGCCGCCGGAGGCCGCGGCGACGAGCAGTCGGCGGAGCTGGACGACGGGGTGGGCGCGGCGGGCTAGACGGAGAGCGAGCACGCGGCCCGGCCTCCTCCCTCGGCGGCGGACGGGCGGTCCCCTTTGCTGCCGCCGCCGTCCCGGGCGGCGGCGGTTCGTCCGTCGCCCTCGGAGACGGCGGCGGTGGTGGCGGTCGGCCGCTCGGCCTCGGAGGCGGGCCGGCTGCTGTCCACGGTGGCGTGCCGGGCCTTGCCCACGGTGCCGGCGAGGCGCTCGCCCTCGGCGACGGGCCGGGCCTCACCGTGCGCTGCGGACCGCGCCTGACCGCGTGCGGCGGTGCGGCCGTCCTCCGGTGCGGGAGTGTGGCCGCCCTCCCGCGCGAGAGTGCCGACCTCCCGCGCGGGGATGCCGACCTCCTCCCGTGCGGCGGTGCGGCCGCTCTCTCGCGCGGCGGTGCGGCCGTACCCGCGCGGTGCCGGCCTCGCTTCGCCCTCGGTGGCGGACGGGAGGTGGACGGTCTTCACGCATCGGCCGTCCAGCAGGGTCACCGTGCGGTCGGCGAGGGCGGCGGTCTCCGCGTCGTGGGTGGCGAGGACGACCGTGATCGCGTGGGAGCGGGCGGCCGCGGTGAGCGTGCGCAGGACGTGGGAGCGCTCGGCGCGGTGCAGCGGGGCGGTCGGCTCGTCGGCGAAGAGCACGGTGGGCGCGGCGACCAGGGCACGGGCGACGACCACCCGCTGGCGCTCGGACTGCAGCAGGGCGTACGGCCGCTTGCGGGCCGTGTCTGGGATGTCGAGGCGCTCCAGCCACTCCAGGGCGGCGGCCTTGGCGGCCCGGCGGCCCGTGCCGCGCAGCATCAGCGGCAGGGCGGTGTTCTCCCAGACGTTCAGCTCGGGGACGAGCGCGGGCTCGGGGTCGATCCAGCCGAAGCGGTCCCGGCGCAGCCGCTCCCGCGAGACCGTCCCCATGGTGTGCACCGGGACGCTGTTGAACCACACCTCGCCCTGCTGGGGCCGCAGCTGGCCGGACAGACAGCGCAGGAGGGTGGTCTTGCCGCTGCCGCGCGGACCGGTCACGGCGAGGATCTCGCCCTCCCGCACGCCCATCGACACGCCTTGCAGCGCGGGCGAGCCGTCGTGCGCGTAGGTCAGACCACGTGCCCAGAGCACGTCGTTGTCCGGCGGGGCCACCATGGGCGTACACCTCGGTTCGGATCAGGGAATTGCCGTGGGGAGTCCCCCGTCCGGGGGAACGAAAGCAGGGCTGATCGGTTACCAGGCACGCTAGGCACGAGGGGTGGCGGGGCCGGACGTCACGCGGCCCGGGAGGCCCCCATCTCACTCGTACGGGGGCATCCCGGGCCGTGCGCGGCGCCGAGGGCGGGTTTAGAGCAGGGTCCACGCCTCCGTCAGCGTGGCGCGCAGGATCTGCTCGATCTCGTCGAAGGTCGACTGGTCGGAGATCAGCGGCGGGGCGAGCTGGATGACCGGGTCGCCCCGGTCGTCGGCGCGGCAGTACAGACCGTTCTCGAACAGCTTCTTCGACAGGAAGCCGTAGAGGATCCGCTCGGTCTCGGCCTCGTCGAAGCTCTCCTTCGTCGCCTTGTCCTTGACCAGCTCGATTCCGTAGAAGTAGCCGTTGCCGCGGACGTCGCCGACGATCGGCAGGTCGTGCAGCTTCTCCAGCGTCGAGCGGAACGCGCCCTCGTTGTCGAGGACGTGCTGGTTGAGGCCCTCGCGCTCGAACAGGTCGAGGTTGGCGAGGCCGACCGCCGCGGAGACCGGGTGGCCGCCGAACGTGTAGCCGTGCAGGAAGGTGTTGTCGCCCTTGTAGAAGGGCTCGGCTATGCGGTCGGAGATCACACAGGCGCCGATCGGGGAGTAGCCCGAGGTCATGCCCTTGGCGCAGGTGATCATGTCCGGGACGTAGCCGAACTTGTCGCAGGCGAACGTCGTGCCGAGGCGGCCGAAGGCGCAGATGACCTCGTCGGAGACGAGCAGCACGTCGTACTGGTCGCAGATCTCGCGGACCCGCTGGAAGTAGCCGGGCGGCGGCGGGAAGCAGCCGCCGGCGTTCTGCACGGGCTCCAGGAAGACGGCCGCGACGGTCTCCGGGCCCTCGAAGAGGATCTGCTGCTCGATCTGGTCGGCGGCCCAGCGGCCGAAGGCCTCGGGGTCGTCGCCGAAGAGCGGGGCGCGGTAGATGTTGGTGTTCGGGACCTTGTGCGCGCCGGGGACCAGCGGCTCGAAGGGGGCCTTGAGCGCGGGCAGACCGGTGATCGACAGGGCGCCCTGCGGGGTGCCGTGGTAGGCGACCGCGCGGGAGATGACCTTGTACTTGGTCGGCTTGCCGACGAGCTTGAAGTACTGCTTGGCGAGCTTCCAGGCGGTCTCGACCGCCTCGCCGCCACCGGTGGTGAAGAAGACCTTGTTCAGGTCGCCGGGCGCGTGGTGGGCGAGGCGTTCGGCCAGCTCGACGGCCTTCGGGTGGGCGTAGGACCACACCGGGAAGAAGGCCAGCTCCTGCGCCTGCTTCAGCGCGGTCTCCGCGAGTTCGGTGCGGCCGTGGCCCGCCTGGACCACGAAGAGACCTGCGAGACCGTCGAGGTACCGCTTGCCCTTGTCGTCGTAGATGTACGTGCCCTCGCCCCGGACGATGGTGGGGACCGGGGAGTTCTCGTACGACGACATGCGGGTGAAGTGCATCCACAGGTGGTCGTACGCGGTCTTGCTGAGGTCCTTGGGGCTCACGGTTATCGCGTCCTCACGGTTATCGGGTTCCCCACATATAGGTCTGCTTCTTGAGCTTGAGGTAGACGAAGCTCTCGGTGGAGCGCACGCCGGGCAGGGTCCGGATGCGTTTGTTGATCACTTCGAGGAGGTGGTCGTCGTCCTCGCAGACGACCTCCACCATCAGGTCGAACGAGCCCGCGGTGATCACGATGTACTCGACCTCCGACATGGCCGTCAGAGCGTCCGCGACCGGGTCGAGATCGCCGTCGACGTTGATGCCGAGCATCGCCTGGCGCCGGAAACCCACGGTGAGCGGGTCGGTGACGGCGACGATCTGCATCACACCCTGGTCCAGCAGCTTCTGTACGCGCTGCCGCACGGCCGCCTCGGAGAGGCCGACGGCCTTGCCGATCGCGGCGTACGGCCGGCGGCCGTCCTCCTGAAGCTGCTGGACGATGGCGAGGGAGACGGCGTCCAACTGGGGAGTGCCGTTCCTGGGCTCCTTGGAGTCCCTCCGGGGCTCGCGGGAGTCCCTCTGCTCTGCGCTTCGACTGGCCACGAGCACACTGTGCACGAGACATCGACAGTTCCGCAAGGTCGGATCGATGAAATTCGTTGTTTACAGCGTCGTAGCTTGCGGATTTCGCAGCAAGTTTGGTGTCGGGGGTATTGAAAACGTCGGTCGGCGGATTAGGGTGGTGTCTCAAAGGATGGACACCCCCATCTGGAACCCACATCTGGAGGGCACGGCAGTGAGCACCGAGCTGCGTCGTCTGCGTAACTACATCGACGGGGAGTTCCGCGACTCGGTCGACGGACGGACCACCCAGGTGGTCAACCCCGCGACCGGCGAGGCCTACGCGACCGCGCCCCTGTCCGGCGAGGCCGACGTCGACGCGGCCATGGCGGCCGCCGCGGCCGCGTTCCCCGGCTGGCGGGACACCACCCCGGCCGAGCGCCAGAAGGCCCTGCTGAAGATCGCGGACGCGTTCGAGGAGCGGGCCGAGGAGCTCATCGCGGCCGAGGTGGAGAACACCGGCAAGCCGATCGGACTGACCAGGTCCGAGGAGATCCCGCCGATGGTCGACCAGATCCGCTTCTTCGCGGGTGCGGCCCGGATGCTGGAGGGGCGCTCGGCCGGCGAGTACATGGAGGGCATGACCTCGATCGTCCGCCGTGAGCCGGTCGGCGTCTGCGCGCAGGTCGCGCCCTGGAACTACCCGATGATGATGGCCGTGTGGAAGTTCGCCCCGGCGATCGCCGCGGGCAACACGGTCGTCCTGAAGCCGTCGGACACCACGCCGGCGTCGACGGTCCTGATGGCCGAGATCATCGGGGCGATCCTCCCGAAGGGCGTCTTCAACGTCATCACCGGTGACCGTGACACGGGCCGCCTGATGGTCGAGCACTCCGTGCCCGCGATGGCGTCCATCACCGGTTCGGTACGGGCGGGAATGCAGGTCGCCGAGTCCGCGTCCAAGGACCTCAAGCGGGTCCACCTGGAGCTGGGCGGCAAGGCGCCGGTCGTCGTCTTCGAGGACACCGACATCGCCAAGGCCGTCGAGGACATCTCCGTGGCGGGCTTCTTCAACGCCGGGCAGGACTGTACGGCGGCCACCCGGGTGCTGGTGCAGGAGTCGATCCACGACGAGTTCGTGACCGCGCTGGCCAAGGCCGCCGCCGACACGAAGACCGGGCAGCCGGACGACGAGGACGTGCTGTTCGGTCCGCTGAACAACCCGAACCAGCTCAAGCAGGTCTCCGGGTTCATCGAGCGGCTGCCGGCGCACGCGCGCGTGGAGGCCGGTGGCAAGCAGGTCGGCGACAAGGGCTACTTCTTCGCGCCGACCGTCGTCTCCGGGCTGAAGCAGGACGACGAGATCATCCAGAAGGAGGTCTTCGGTCCGGTCATCACGGTGCAGTCGTTCAGCGACGAGGCCCAGGCCGTCGAGTGGGCGAACGGCGTGGAGTACGCCCTCGCCTCGTCGGTGTGGACCAAGGACCACGGCCGGGCGATGCGGATGTCGAAGGCGCTGGACTTCGGATGCGTGTGGATCAACACGCACATCCCGCTGGTCGCGGAGATGCCGCACGGCGGATTCAAGAAGTCGGGGTACGGCAAGGACCTCTCGGGCTACGGGTTCGACGACTACACGCGGATCAAGCACGTGATGACGTCCCTGGACTGACGAGCGCGTGACGCCGCCCCCGCGTCCCTGACGGGTCGGTGACCCGCCGGGGTGCGGGGGCGGTGTCGTTGCCCGGCGCGGACAGGGCGCGGCATGCTGCGGTGATGTTCGTACCGCGGGTCAACGGCCGCCCTCCCTCCCGTCGTTCTGTTCTGCGCGCCCTCGGTTCCGGGGCGCTGGCCGGCGCTCTCGCCGGATGCGGGGTGCCCGCCGCGTATGTCGCGCCCGGGGAGCGGGCCGCGGTGGATCGGTCCGGTCGGGAGAAGCGGGTCAGCTGGGCGAACTGGCCGTTGTACATCGACACCGATGACGCGGACGAGTCGCGCAGGCCGACCCTGGAGGAGTTCGAACGGCGCACCGGTATCCGGGTCGACTACGTCGAGGAGATCAACGACAACGACGAGTTCTTCGGCAAGGTCGGCCCGGCGCTGATGAACCACCAGGACACCGGACGCGACCTGATCGTGCTCAGCGACTGGATGTGCGCCCGGTTCGTACGGCTGGGCTGGGTGCAGGAGATGGACCGGGCGGCGCAGCCGAACGTCACCGCGCACCTCGATCCGCAACTGCGCTCGCCCGCCTTCGATCCGGGGCGCGCGTTCACCGTGCCCTGGCAGTCCGGGATCACCGGGATCGCCTACAACCGGCGGAAGGTGGGACGCGAGCTGCGCCGCCTGTCCGACCTGTGGGCGGACGACCTCAAGGGGCGCGTCACCCTGCTCTCCGGGCTGGACGAGGCGTTCGCGCTGCTGATGCAGGGCAACGGCGTCGATGTCGCGCACTGGACCGCCGACGACTTCCATCGGATCTGCGACCAGGTGGAGTACCGCGTCCGCGCGGGCCACATCCGCCGGTTCACCGGCAACGACTACATCAAGGACCTGGCGTCCGGGGACGTCCTCGCCTGCCAGGCCTACTCCGGCGATGTGATCCAGCTCCAGGCCGACGACCCGGACATCGTGTTCGTCGTCCCCGAGGAGGGCGCCGAGCTGTGGTCCGAGTCCCTGATGATCCCCGACCTGGCCCGGCACAAGGCCAACGCGGAACGCCTCGTCGACCACTACTACGACCCCGAGGTAGCCGCCGAACTGGCCGCCTGGGTCAACTACGTCTGCCCCGTCCCCGCCGCCCGCGACGTCCTCGCCTCCGCCCCGGACAGGGAGACCGCCGCGCTCGCCGAGGACCCCCTGATCTTCCCCGACGACACCATGCGGTCCCGCCTCGCGATCGCCCGCGACATCACCCCGAAGGAGCGGCCCGTGTTCGCCGGGCGGTGGAACGGGATCGTGGGGTTGTGACGGCCGGTGTTCGGGGGCCGGTGTTGTGAGGGCCTCGGACGCGACGCTATCTTCATATTCAACAATGCACCTAGCCGCGTAGTTGTCTAGGAGTGGTCGGTTCGCCCTTGGGGGCGGTGTTGACGAGGAGGCGATCGGCCCGTGTCGAGCGGTGCGTATCTGCGGTACGTCGCCCTGGGTGACAGCCAGACCGAGGGGCTCGGGGACGGCGACGACGTGCACGGGCTGCGGGGGTGGGCGGACCGGCTGGCCGAGCGGGTCGCCCGGCACAGCCCCGGCCTGCTGTACGCGAACCTCGCCGTGCGCGGCCGCAAGGCGGGCGAGGTGCGCGCCGAGCAACTCGCCCCGGCGCTCGCGATGCGGCCCGACCTCGCCACCGTCGTGGCCGGCGTCAACGACGTGCTCCGCCCGAGCTGCGACCTGGACGAGGTGGCCGGTCACCTGGAGGCGATGTTCGCCGCGCTCACCGCGCAGGGCGCCACGGTCGCGACGCTCATGTTCCCCGACGTCGGCCGGATCTCGCCGATGGCCCGTCCGCTCGCCCCTCGCGTCCTCGCGCTCAACGAGCGCATCCGCGAGGCCGCCGCCCGGCACGGCGTGGTGGTGGCGGAGACGGCCGCGCACCCGGTGGCGACCGACCCGAGGCTGTGGAGCGCCGACCGGCTGCACGCGGGGCCCCTCGGCCACGAACGCATCGCGGACGCCGCCGCGTACGCGCTCGGCCTGCCCGACAGCGACGACCGCTGGACGCTGCCGCTGCCGGCCGAGGGGGCGGGTGCCGCGGGGCTGCGGGCCGTGGGCGCCGAGCTGCGCTGGGCCGGAGCCTTCCTCGGCCCTTGGCTGCTCCGCCGGCTGCGCGGACAGTCCTCCGGCGACGGCCGCCGACCCAAGCGCCCCGAACTGCTCC
>NZ_LIQX01000195.1 GCF_001418475.1 Streptomyces ossamyceticus
GCCCAGCCCACCTTCCCCCGGCGACTGCCCGCCTCTGAGTATGTGCCCTGTTGACCCTGCCGACCCGTGTTTCCCTTCGCCCCCCGTGAGCTCCGTTGGCCCCGTCAGCCCCGTAGGCTCGCTCCTCCCGCCGCCGCCCTCTCCTCAGTGGTCCACGCCCCCCAACGAGCCAATCCGCCCGACGACCCCTGCTACGCCCAGTGACTCGGCTCGTCCTGTCGGCCCCGTCCACCTCGCCGCTCCCCTCTGTCTTCCCCTCCGGTCCGGCAAGACGCCCGGTGGCCCCGTATCGCGTGGTGTATGGAGGCCACGGCGCCCGCGAGGCACAGGCCGCCGAAGGTGAGCGGTAGGACGACGAACCATGGGGTCTGCCAGGCCCCGGCCGCATCGCCGAGGTAGATGACGCCGGCGGCGGTCACGAAGAGTCCGCCGACCAGCTTCCCGGGCTGGAACTCATGCCGCAGCACGGGCCACCTCCGCCTGTCCCAGACCGACCTCCAGGTCGAGAGTGATCGTCCCACCACTCCCCGGGCCCTCGGGCGGGGACAGCGTCAGACGGTCGCTCTTGTCCGGCGCCACGTCCACGTCCTCCTTGCCCTCACCCGGCAGCTGGATGTCACCGAAGCCCACCTGGACGTCGAGCCGCACTGTCACGTCCGGCGGGACCACGACCTTCACCTTGCCCGCGCCCACTTCCACACTCGTGGACAACGTCTGGCCCTTCGCCAGATCCACCCGCGTCAGATCCAACGTGCCCACTCCCGTCCCCAACTCGTACCGCGCCGCCACGTCCGCGGCCTTCCCCGGTGTCCACTTGGTGCGGGCCCAGTCCGTCGTGATGTTCGACGGGAGCGCCGCCGCGCCCGCCAGGAGCCCCGCGGTGACCAGGGCCAGGAAGATCGACCCGGCTCCCGTCCGGCCCAGGAAGGAGCTCACCGCTATGCCCAGGCCGAATGCCACCAGCGCACAGGCCAGCCCTGTCTGCATGCTGGCCGCCAGCGTGCGGTCCTCCCACGTCGCGGTGGTCCCGAGACCGCCGGCGAGCAGCGCGAGCAGGAAGACCCAGCCGCCTATCCAGCGAGGCCCGCGCGGCTTCGGCCCCCGCGCGGCGCGTATGTCGTGCCGCGCGGGAATGCCGCGAGCGATGTTGACCGCCGCGGAGATGTCTCGCTCACGCGTCTCCCCAGGGCCCCACAGATAGCCGGTAGTGCCCACGTGGGTGCCGTCCTTGACTATCGGGTCCCGCCACCACGACGGGTAGGAGGCGGCCACGGGGGGTGCCTGGGCCTCCGGCGGAGCGTCGGCCACGGCCTGCGCTGCCAACGGGTCGGGGTCGGGGGTGCCTCGCTGCCGTGACCAGTAGCCCGCGCCGGCCAGGAGAAGGGTGACGATCACGGAGAAGGTCAGGACGGTGCTGTTGCCCAGCATCGTGAGGAACACACCGCAGCCGACCAGCGCGAAGAGGACGGCCGCCAGTGCCTGACCGTCGACACGGCCGGTGAGCAGCTTCCGTACCTCGTTCTCCTCCTCGTCGTCGTACGGCATGAACAGCCAGGCGAAGCCGTAGAAGATCAGGCCGAGCCCGCCGGTCGCGGAGAGTACCGCGAGCACGATCCGGAAGATCACCGGGTCCATGTCGCACTGCCGCCCGAGGCCGGCGCAGACACCGCCCAACATCTTGTACCGCCGGTCACGGCGGAACCCCTGTGGAGCGACCGGGGTGCCGACGGGATCACCGGGAGTGGCCTGCCCCGCCGGACCAGCGGAGCCGCCGACAGCGGCCCGGTCCTTCGGATGACCTTCCCCCGAGGCGCCCGAACCCCCCGAGGCGCCCGAACCCCCTGAGTCGCCCGGGCCAGCCGAACCGCCCGAATCAGCCGGGCCGGCAGCATGCGCGCCGTAGGCCGCTTGATCCGCGGGCGTGCCCGCACCCGCATCCCCAGCCGCACCGGCATGCGCATCCGTGCCCGCACCCCCGCGCATACCCGTGCCCGGGCGAGTGCCCGAGCCGGGGCCGGGGTGCGGCTCCTTCGCCGCCCCATGGCCCTCGTGCGCGCGCGACTCCTCCGTCATGCCCGGCGGGGGCACGACGTCCTGCGGCTCGGCGGTCGGCCGCTGGGAGCCGGGGCCCGAGGAGGGTCCCGACTCCGATGCCGCGTGCTGGTGATCCGTCATGCGTCCATCGTGACCGCCGGGCCGGTTCGACGGCAGTCGGGATGACCCTGGTCGAACCCTGATATCCACCCGGGGATGCGTTCGATCACGACTTCGCCGAAGATCAGGGGCGTCTCGGGGATCGACCCTGATGCCTCGATCGGCCGTGCGTGTGAACATCGATGGCATGCCGGAAGCCGCAGCACTGCCCATCGACACTCCGCGGCCCCCGCGCAAGCTCTACCGCAGCAGCGACGGTCGCTGGCTCGGCGGAGTGGCGCGAGGGCTCGCAGGGCATCTCGGGCTGCCCGTGATCTGGGTCCGACTCGTGTTCGTCGGTCTGTTCACGGCAGACGGCCTGGGTGCCCTGGTGTACGCGGCGTTCTGGTTCTTCGTGCCGCTCGGCGTCGGCGGGGTCGACAATCAGCGGCCCTCGGCCATCACCACCGAGACATCACCCGACGGCCGCCGCAGACTCGTGGCCCGCCGACCCGACCGGGGCCAGATCGTCGCCCTCCTCCTCATGGTCGTCGTGGCCATGGTCTTCGTCGGCAATGTGAATCTGGGGGACGGCGCCCGAGCGTATCTCTGGCCGACGGTGCTGGTCGCCGCCGGTGTGGCTCTGGTCTGGCGTCAGGCGGACAATGCGCGGCGGGCACGCTGGGCCGAGGTCGGCCGCCGCCGGCGCACCATCACCCTGCTCCGCTCGGTGGCCGGAGTCCTGCTCGTCACCGCCGGCGTCTCCGGGATATTCGTCCTGCAAGGCTCCGCCGCCCACCTCGGCTCGGTGTTGCAGGCAGCGCTCGCGGTCCTTGTGGGGATAGCGCTGCTGGCGGGCCCCTACCTCGTCAGAATGACCCAGGACCTCTCCGAGGAGCGCCTGATGCGCATCCGCGCCCAGGAACGCGCGGAGGTCGCGGCCCATGTGCACGACTCGGTGCTGCACACCCTGACGCTGATACAGCGCAACGCGGACAACCCCAACGAGGTCCGCCGCCTGGCCCGCGCCCAGGAGCGCGACCTGCGCAACTGGCTGTACAAACCCGAGGGAACCGGAAAGGACGAGGAAGAGGAGCCCGACACCCTCGCCGAGGCCGTGCGACGCAACGCCGCGGAGGTCGAGGACAAGCACGGAGTGCCCATAGAGGTGGTCGTCGTCGGTGACTGCCCCCTCGACGAGGGACTGACCGCACAGATGCAGGCCGCGCGCGAGGCGATGGTGAACGCCGCCAAGTACGGTGGCGAGGGCGGCGCCGTACAGGTCTTCGCCGAGGTCGAGGGAAGGACGGTCTTCGTGTCCGTGCGTGACCGCGGCCCCGGCTTCGATCTCGACGCGATACCCGCCGACCGCATGGGCGTCAGAGAATCGATCATCGGCCGCATGGAACGGAACGGCGGTACGGCACGGCTCCGCGCCGTACCGGGCGGCGGCACGGAGGTCGAGCTGGAGATGGAGAGGGCGGAGACGACGTCATGAGTGACGCGAACGAGCCGAACGACCTTGCCGGGCAGAGCGGTTCGGGCACGGAACCGGCCGTGGGCCGGGGAGGCGACCGGGCCGCGCAGGAATCCGGCCCCGTGCCCGCTGGTGGCCGGCAGGGTGGGGCCGCGGGCCAGGGGGCGTTCGGGGACGCCGATGTCTCCGACGCGTCGGCCGCCGATGAGTCCGCTTCCGGTGCTTCCGGTGGGCCCGTGGCCGGGGGAGAGCCGGAGGCCGCGGTGTCCGGGCCAGGGCGGCATGTTCGGGTCGTGCTCGTCGACGATC
>NZ_LIQX01000196.1 GCF_001418475.1 Streptomyces ossamyceticus
CTTGGAGTCGCGGACGGCTATGTGGGTGGGGGTGGTGGCGATCTCCACGCACTCGTTGCCGTCGCCGGGGCCCGAGTAGGACGACTTCCGCCAGTTGTCCATGGGGTTCCTCACAGTTCCTTGGCCAGCCTGTGGATGAACTCACGCGACTGTGCGGGATCGAGTGACGCGCCCTCCACCTTACGAAAACTCGTTCGATAGGTGTGGAGCTGGGCTCCGGAATCGATGAAGGCCGATCCATGGAGCGCGTCACGAACCACCGTGTCCAGCTTGGGCAGAGGGCCGCCCACGTAGGTCATCGTGCCTGCGGCACTGGCGAAGCCGTCCAGGTCGAACGGGATGACGCGCACGGTGATGTGATCCGCTTCGGAGAGCTCAATCAGTCGAGCCAGTTGGGCCCTTGAGGTACCACGGCCACTGACTCTGATCCGGAGTGCCGCCTCATGGATCACTGCCTCGTAGGGGACGGTGAGCCGCTGGCGCGCCTTTCGATGCTGAATGCGCAACTCGACCTCCTCGCCGGTGAGTTCCGGCACGCGGGACGAGAAGACCGCACGCGAGTAGTCCTCGGTCTGCAACAGGCCCGGCACGTAGAGGATCGCCACGTGACGTAGAAAACGAGCGTGGTGTTCCAGTTCGGAGAGGTCCAGGAAAGGGGTGGGCAGCAAGCCCCGGTACTCCTCCCACCAGCCTCGTGTGCGATCGGTGGCCATCGCGACAAGAGCGTCGACGAACTCCTCATCCCCGCAGGCGTAGTGGGACGCGAGACGGCGGACCCTCAACTCGCTCACCCCCGCGAGCGCGGACTCGATATGAGTGATCTGGGCGGGGGCCACTCCGAGCAGCGACGCCGCCTCTCGGGAGGAAAGCCCGGCCGCTTCGCGAAGCCTGCGCAGCTCCGTCGCCAGACGCATCTGACGTGCTGTCGGCTCGCGCCTCTTCACCATCGAATGGCCCTCCTCAGGCGCCCGCGGGCGCGACTCGTTCGGCGTCAGATTACGCGATCGACTTGCAGCGTCCCTAAATTTAGATCTACCGCCTGTCACGCGACGAACACACTGCGGAAGCGCACCGCTCCGTCGTGCCGCGACGGCGTCGGCAAGGCCACCGTGCGTGAACCCTCCTCCCTCTCACCGGAGTTGATGACCCATGCCCGAAACCTGGGACTACACCCTCCACATCCCCAACGACCCCAGAGCCGTGACCATCTGTCGCCGCACCCTGCGGCTGATCCTCACCATGCACGGCCTCGTCGGCCTCGTGGACACCGCCGAACTGCTCGCGACCGAGCTGGTCTCCAACGCCGTGCTGCACACGAAGGGGTCCGCCGCGCTCCGGGTGCGGCGGTCGCCGGAAGGGATGGTGTGGATCGGGGCCTGGGACGCCGACCCCGAACCGCCCCGACCACCGCAGCGGTTGGAACTGGTGGGTGAGCAGGAGGGCGGGCGGGGGCTGGGGCTCGTCGCGGCGTGCACGCGGTACTGGGGGTGGACGCCGTCCGCCAGGTTCGGCAGTCCGGGCAAGTACGTGTGGTGCGAGCTGAGCGCAGCGTAGGGCGCCCCCACCGGGCGGGCATCAGTGCGGCTCATCGCTAGGCTGCGTCACCATGATGCGCGCCTGGCTGCTGCCGATGCTGTTCGTGCTCTGCGGCTCGGCCGTCGGGGCCGCGCAGATCGCCAACGGGGACGTCGCCGCCGCCGCGGTACTCCTGCCGGTGTTCCTGGCGCTCGCCGGCGTGAACTCGCCCCTGGTCTTCCCGAAGTCCATCGGTGCGCACGAGGCGCAACGCCGCAGCGCGGTCGACGGCCGGCCCGTCGTCTTCTGGCGGCCGGGTTGCACGTACTGCATGCGACTGCGCCTCCGGCTGGGCCGCGGTGCCCGGCGGGCGTACTGGGTGAACATCTGGCGTGACCCGGCGGGAGCCGCGGCCGTGCGTGCGGCCAACGACGGCAACGAGACCGTGCCAACCGTCGTCGTGGCGGGCCGGCCCCACACCAACCCCGATCCCGGCTGGGTGCGCGAACAGCTCTCCCGGTCCGGTTGATCAGCGGCGGCGTCCTGGTCGGACGCGACGACGCCGCGCCGTCGGGTCGGGCGATCAGGCGGCGAAACCGCCGTTGCTCTTCAGGAGCTGCCCGTTGATCCACTGGCCCTGCGGTGAGCACAGGAACTCCACGAGATGCGCGGTGTCCTGCGGGCTGCCCAGACGGCCCAGCGGCGTCCGACGCAGTACGTGCTCCCGGATGCCCTCGGACATCCAACCCGTGTCCACCGGCCCCGGGTTGATCACGTTGGCGGTGATCCCGAGGTCGGAGAGTTCGTGGGCGGCCGCCAGGGTGATGCGGTCGAGTGCGCCCTTGCTTGCCCCGTAGGGCAGATTGCCGACGGTGTGGTCGCTGGTGAGGCTGATGATGCGTCCGGTCCCCGGAGTTCCGTGGAAGCGGCGGCCGTACTCGCGGATCAGCAGCCAGGTGGCACGGGCGTTGACCGCGAAGTGACGGTCGAAGCTCTCCAGCGTGGTGTCGAGCAGGCCGGAGTCGACCGACTCGCAGTGGCACATCACCAGGGCGGTGACGCCGCCCAGGCGACGTTCGGCCTCGGCGAAGACACGCTCCGCCGCCTCCGGGTCGGCCAGGTCCGCCTCCACCCCCACCGATTCGGCGCCTCGTTCGGCCAACGCCTCGGCGATGGTGTCCGCGGCTCCCGCCTCGGCGCCCCAGGCCATGCGGGCGTCGTACGGCGTCCAGTACGTGAAGGCGACGTTCCAACCGGCCTCGGCCAGCCGGTGCGCGATGCCCGCGCCGATGCCGGCGGACCGGCCGACTCCGGTCACCAACGCGACCGGCCTGACCGCGTCACTTGGTGGCTGCTCTCCCGTGGTCGTCACGGGCGCAATCGTTCGGCCTGCGATGCGCGCGTGGCAACTCAATTCCTGGCGTACTCATGGCCAGGGAGTCCGGCGGCGGCAAGCAGCTTGCCGGGCGTGGCGGGCGATCGCCTCGGGGCGGCTCGCCTGACCCTCGCGCCGCGCGACGCCGGTCACGCCCCCTCGGTCACGATTGAATTTCGGCCACCCTCACCCTCTTGTTTCCGCCCGTGTAATCGATTCCAATCCTCCCTACACGTCGATGTAATCGATTCCACGAGGAGGTGGAGCGACGATGGCGAGCATCAAGGACGTCGCTGCCGAGGCGGGGGTATCCGTCGCCACGGTGTCGCGGGTCCTGAACGACCATCCGTCGGTCAGTGCCGACGCCCGCGCGCGGGTGCTGGCCGCCGTCGGGACGCTGGGCTACCGCCCGAACGCCGTCGCCCGCTCCCTGCGCACCGACCAGACCCACACCCTCGGCCTGGTCATCAGCGACGTGATGAACCCGTACTTCACGGAGCTGGCCCGCTCCGTGGAGGAGGAGGCCCGCGCGCTCGGGTACAGCGTGATCATCGGGAACGCCGACGAGCGGCCGGACCTCCAGGATCACCATGTGCGGAACCTGCTCGACCGGCGCATCGACGGGCTGCTCGTCTCCCCCACCGACGGCGGCTCCCCGCTGATGCTGGACGCCGTGCGGGCGGGCACGCCGATGGTGTTCGTGGACCGGTGGATCCCGGGTGTCGAGGTGCCCGTGGTCCGCGCCGACGGAGAAGCCGCCGTGCGGGATCTCGTGGCGCATCTGCACGGGCTCGGGCACCGGCGGCTGGCCATCATCGCGGGCCCGGCGGCGACCACGACCGGCCAGGAGCGTGTGGCGGCCTTCCGTGCGGCGCTGCACGCGTACGGGCTGGACCTGCCCGAGGACTACATAGGGCAGGGCGACTTCCAGGCCGAGAGCGGGCGCCGGGTCACCGAGGGCTTCCTCGATCTGGCCACGCCGCCCGAGGTCGTGTTCGCGGCCGACAACCTGATGGCGCTCGGCGCGCTGGACGCCGTACGCGCGCGTGGCCTGCGGGTTCCGGACGACATCGCGCTGGCCGCCTTCGACGACATCCCCTGGTTCGTGCACACCGATCCGCCGATCACGGCGATCGCCCAGCCCACGGGCGAGCTGGGGCGCGCCGCCGTGCGCGCGCTGGTCGACCGCATCGAGGGGCGGCCCCCGCAGTCCGTCACCCTCCCCGCCCGTCTCGTCGTACGCCGCTCGTGCGGCGAGACCGCTCCCCCCGAGCGACCCGCTCCCCCCGAGCGACCGGCTTCCCCACAGCCGTCCCCCGTAACGAACAGGAGCCAGACGTGAGCAACGCGGACGAGTTGCTGCGCATCGAAGGCATACGGAAGTCCTTCCCCGGTGTGGTCGCGCTGGACGGCGTCGACTTCGATCTGCGCCGGGGCGAGGTGCACGTACTGCTCGGTGAGAACGGTGCCGGCAAGAGCACGCTGATCAAGATGCTCTCCGGTGCCTACACGCCCGACGCCGGGCGGATCCTGGCCGACGGCGAGGAGGCGCGCATCCACGGCGCGCAGGACTCCGAGCGCCTCGGGATCGCGACGATCTACCAGGAGTTCAACCTCGTTCCCGATCTGACGGTCGCCGAGAACATCTTCCTGGGGCGGCAGCCGCGCCGCTTCGGGATGATCGACCGCAAGCGGATGGAGGCGGACGCCGCCGTCCTGCTGGAGCGGGTCGGGGTCGACGTGTCGCCCCGCGCGCGGGTCCGTGAACTCGGTATCGCGCGGCTCCAGATGGTCGAGATCGCGAAGGCGCTCAGCCTGGACGCGCGCGTGCTGATCATGGACGAGCCGACGGCCGTGCTGACGACCGAGGAGGTCGAGAAGCTCTTCGCGATCGTGCGCAGGCTGCGCGAGGACGGGGTCGGGATCGTCTTCATCACCCATCACCTGGAGGAGATCGCCGCGCTGGGTGACCGGGTGACGGTGATCCGGGACGGGAAGAGCGTCGGGCAGGTCCCGGCGTCCACGCCCGAGGACGAGCTCGTACGGCTCATGGTGGGCCGGTCGATCGAGCAGCAGTACCCGCGTCGGCGGCCGGACTCCGGGGCGGCGCTGCTGGCCGTGGAGGGGCTCACGCGGGACGGCGTGTTCCACGACGTGAGCTTCGAGGTGCGGGCCGGTGAGGTCGTCGGCATCGCCGGGCTGGTCGGGGCCGGCCGTACGGAGGTCGTGCGGGCCGTGTTCGGCGCCGACCCGTACGACAAGGGGGCCGTGAAGGTCTCCGGCGCCCCCGTCCCGAAGCATGACGTCAACGCGGCGATGACCGCGGGCGTCGGTCTCGTCCCCGAGGACCGCAAGGGCCAGGGGCTGGTGCTGGACGCGTCCGTGGAGGAGAACCTCGGTCTGGTCACCCTGCGGGGCGCGACCAGGGGCGGGTTCGTCGACCTCAAGGGGCAGCGGGCGAACGCGGCGCGGGTCGCCGGGCAGTTGGGCGTGCGCATGGCCGGGCTGGGCCAGTCGGTGCGGACGCTGTCCGGCGGCAACCAGCAGAAGGTCGTCATCGGCAAGTGGCTGCTCGCGGACACCAAGGTGCTGATCCTCGACGAGCCGACGCGCGGTATCGACGTCGGCGCGAAGGTCGAGATCTACGAGCTGATCAACGAGCTGACGGCCGCGGGCGCCGCCGTCCTGATGATCTCCAGCGATCTGCCCGAGGTGCTCGGTATGAGCGACCGGGTGATCGTCATGGCCCAGGGGCGGATCGCGGGCGAACTGCCCGCCGCTGAGGCCACCCAGGACGCGGTGATGGCGCTCGCCGTGTCCACCCCGCCCACCACCACCCCGCACACCACCACGACCGGAACGGAGGCCACCGGTGGCCGCTGACACGCTCAAGAGCACGACGGGCGCGAGTGGCCCCTCGGGCCTGCGCAGAATCCTGCTCGACAACGGCGCGCTGAGCGCCCTCATCGTCCTCGTCGTCGCGATGTCGGTGCTGTCCGGCGACTTCCTGACGGCCGACAACCTGCTGAACATCGGCGTCCAGGCGGCCGTCACCGCCATCCTCGCCTTCGGTGTGACCTTCGTGATCGTCTCGGCGGGCATCGACCTGTCGGTGGGTTCGGTGGCGGCCCTGTCGGCGACCGTGCTGGCGTGGAGCGCCACATCGGAGGGCGTGCCGGTCCCGATAGCCGTCCTCCTCGCGGTCGTGACCGGCATCGCGTGCGGTCTCGTCAACGGCTTCCTCGTCTCCTACGGCAAGCTGCCGCCGTTCATCGCGACGCTGGCGATGCTGTCGGTGGGGCGCGGTCTGTCGCTGGTGATCTCGCAGGGCAGCCCGATCGCGTTCCCGGAGTCGGTGTCGCACCTCGGTGACAACCTCGGTGGCTGGCTGCCGGTGCCCGTCCTCGTGATGGTCGTGATGGGTCTGATCACCGCCGTGATCCTGGGCCGTACGTACATCGGGCGGGCCATGTACGCGATCGGCGGCAACGAGGAGGCCGCCCGGCTGTCCGGTCTGCGGGTGAAGCGGCAGAAGCTCGTCATCTACGCCCTGTCCGGGCTGTTCGCCGCGGCGGCGGGCATCGTGCTGGCCTCCCGGCTGTCGTCCGCGCAGCCGCAGGCCGCGCAGGGCTACGAGCTGGACGCGATCGCGGCGGTCGTCATCGGCGGCGCCTCCCTGGCCGGCGGCACGGGCAAGGCTTCGGGCACGCTGATCGGCGCGCTGATCCTGGCGGTGCTGCGCAACGGCCTGAACCTGCTGTCGGTGTCGGCGTTCTGGCAGCAGGTCGTCATCGGTGTCGTGATCGCGCTGGCGGTGCTCCTCGACACGGTCCGCCGGAAGGCGGGCGCGACCCCGGTGGCCGCCGGGGCCGGCGGCTCGGGCGACCGGGGCAAGCAGGCGCTGACGTACGTCCTCGCGGCGGTGGTCGCGGTGGCGGTCGTGGGCGCGACGTCCTTCCTGCACAGCGGTTCGTCGGCGGCCAAGAGCCAGAAGATCGGGCTGTCGCTGTCCACGCTGAACAACCCCTTCTTCGTGCAGATCCGCGCCGGCGCGCAGGACGAGGCGAAGAAGCTGGGCGTCGACCTGTCCGTGACGGACGCGCAGAACGACGCCTCGCAGCAGGCCAACCAGTTGCAGAACTTCACCAGTGAAGGTCTCGGCACGATCATCGTGAACCCGGTGGACTCCGACGCGGTGACCCCGGCGGCGAAGGCCGTGAACAAGGCGGACATCCCGCTGGTGGCGGTCGACCGGGCGGTCAACGGCGCGAACACGGCCGCCCTCGTCGCCTCCGACAACGTCAGCGGCGGGAAGCTGGCCGCGAAGTCGCTCGCGGAGAAGCTGGGCGGCAAGGGCGAGATCGTCATCCTCCAGGGCCAGGCGGGCACCTCCGCCAGCCGGGAGCGCGGCGCGGGCTTCGCCGAGGGTCTGAAGGCGTACCCGGGCATCAAGGTCCTCGCCAAGCAGCCCGCCGACTGGGACCGCACCAAGGGCCTCGACGTGATGACGAACCTCCTCCAGGCCAACCCCGACGTCGACGGTGTCTTCGCGGAGAACGACGAGATGGCGCTCGGCGCGATCAAGGCGCTCGGCGCCAAGGCCGGGAAGTCCGTCCAGGTCATCGGCTTCGACGGCACCGCCGACGGTCTGAAGGCCGTCAAGGGCGGCACGCTGTACGCGTCGGTCGCGCAGCAGCCCGCCGAACTCGGCAGGATCGCGGTGCGCAACGCGGTGAAGGCGGCCGAGGGCGAGAAGGTGAAGAAGTCGGTGATGGTGCCGGTGAAGGTGGTCACGGCGAAGAACGTGGCCGAGTTCGGCGGCTGACACGATGCGGTGGCCGGACGGGGAGACCCGTCCGGCCGCTTCGGCTTTTCCGCTCCCCGGCGCGACCGGCCGGCGGGCGGCTCCAACCCAGCACAGGGAGATGCTTCATGTACGACTACGACCTCCTGGTCGTGGGCTCGGCCAACGCCGACCTGGTGATCGGTGTCGAGCGGCGGCCGGGGGCCGGCGAGACGGTGCTCGGCTCCGACCTGGCCGTGCACCCGGGCGGCAAGGGCGCCAACCAGGCGGTGGCGGCGGCCCGGCTCGGGGCCCGTACGGCGCTGCTGGCCCGGGTCGGCGACGACGGCAACGGCCGGCTGCTGCTGGACTCGCAGCGTGAGGCGGGGGTCGACACGGCGGGGGTGCTGGTCGGCGGGGCGCCCACCGGGGTCGCCCTGATCACCGTGGACCCGTCGGGCGACACGACGATGCTGTTGTCGCCCG
>NZ_LIQX01000197.1 GCF_001418475.1 Streptomyces ossamyceticus
CGCGGCCTGCGCGGACGCGCTCGGCCGGGTCTACGGCAGCCGCGTCGTCCTCCTCACAGGCAGCGGGGACAACGGCGGCGACACCCTGTACGCCGGCGCCCGCCTGGCCAAGCGCGGCGCGGGAGTGACCGCCGTGCTGCTCGCCCCGGACCGCACCCACCCGGACGCCCTGAAGGCCCTCCTCCGAGCCGGCGGCACCACCACCACGCCGGACGCCGCCGCGGACGTCATCGCCCGCGCCGACCTCGTCCTGGACGGCGTCGTCGGCATCGGCGGCAAGGGCGGTCTCCGCCCCGACGCCGCCCACCTCGCCGAACTCGTCACCGCCTCCCGCGCCACGGTCGTCGCTGTGGACCTCCCGAGCGGCATCGAACCCGACACCGGCGAAATCCACGGCACAGCGCTCCGCGCCGACCTCACCGTCACCTTCGGCACCCACAAGCCGGGCCTGCTCATCGACCCGGCCCGCGCGTACGCCGGCTCCGTGCGCCTGATCGACATCGGCCTGGCGAGCACGCTCCCCGCCACCCCGGACCTGGAGTCCCTCCAACACGCCGACCTGGCCGACCTCCTCCCCCACCCCGCCGCGGAGAGCGACAAGTACCGCCGGGGAGTCGTGGGCATCGCCGCCGGTTCGGCCCGCTACCCGGGGGCCGCGGTCCTCGCGGTCGCCGGCGCCCTGCGCTCCGGCGCCGGCGCCGTCCGCTACGTGGGCCCGGCCGCCGACGCCGTCCTCGCCCGTTTCCCGGAGACCCTGGTGTCGGACAGCGGCCCGAAGCGGGCCGGGCGGGTCCAGGCGTGGGTGACCGGCCCCGGCGCGGGCGACGACGCGACCCCGGTCGCCGAGGCACTCTCCAGCGATGTGCCCGTCCTCCTGGACGCCGACGGCCTGCGCCTCGCGGACGTGGCCGCCGTACGGGCCCGTACCGCCCCAACCGTGATGACCCCGCACGCGGGCGAGGCCGCCGCGCTGCTGGGCGTCGCCCGCGAGGAGGTCGAGTCCGCCCGGCTGACCGCCGTACGGGAGCTGGCCCGCCGCTACGACGCCACGGTCCTCCTCAAGGGGTCCACGACCCTGATCGCCGGGCCCGACGACGCCACCCCGGTCCGGGTGAACCCCACCGGTACCCCGTGGCTGGCCACCGCCGGCAGCGGCGACGTCCTGTCCGGCCTCACCGGCTCCCTGCTGGCCGCCGGCCTCGCCCCCCTGGACGCGGCGAGCGCGGCGGCATACCTCCACGGCCTGGCGGGCCGCTACGCCGCGAACGGCGCCCCCACCGCCGCCCAGGACGTCGCGGACGCCATCCCGGCGGCATGGCGGGACATCACGGCATGAACACCGAACGGCGGACGGCGCCCCCCTCGGGGGACGCCGACTACGCCTCACTCTGACAGTGACGGGGAGCACACCATGCATGAGCGTGACCGGTACGACGACAGCGACCTCGCCGACGAGATCCAGCGGGCCCGGCGCACGACGCGGCTCGGCTGGGCGGCGATCGCCGGCACGACCTGGCTGCTGGCCATGGCCGTGGTCGCCCTGATCGCCCTCACCCTCGTGGTGGCCGTCGCCATCGCCTACTCCACGGCAGCCATGGACTAGGGCGCGCTCACCGGCAGACCAAGGACAGGCCCCGGTTCCCCGCACGTCCCGTACCGGCCGCCTCTCCGGCGGCTCACTCCCCCTCCTCGATCCGGTCGATGGCGTCCCGCACCATCCCCAGATACTCGATCTCCTCGCACCGCGGCTTGCTGCCCATCCGGTACATGTCCATGGCGTCGTCGAGGCACTCGCCCAGATCCTCGTCCGGCAGATCGTCCGCCAGCTCACTGCAGACCTGCCCGGCGAACTCCTGGTCAGCGCGCGTAGACCATACGGAAGCCACCCGATCGCCCCTCAGGTACGTCGGGAGGCGGCTCCCTCCCGACTGCCGGGGACGCTAGTCCTCCCCGCACCCCAGGTCCATACCTTCACCACGGTTCACCCACAATGGGGACCCGACACGGACCCTGTCCGCCACCGCGCCCCGGCCGAGGGTGACGGACCCCACCCCGCCACCCCGTTCGAACTCCGTTAACAATGGACTGTGATCTCACCGGTCTCCTCGTTGCCGCGGAGCGCCAACCGGCCCAGGCCGGAGGCGACTCCCTACGTCGACCTCACCCGTACCGAGTGGAGCGCGCTGCGTGACAAGACGCCGCTGCCACTGACCGCCGAGGAGGTCGAGAAGCTGCGTGGCCTGGGCGACGTCATCGACCTCGACGAGGTACGGGACATCTACCTGCCGCTGTCCCGGCTCCTCAACCTCTACGTGGGCGCCACCCACGGCCTGCGCGGCGCCCTCAACACGTTCCTCGGCGAGCAGGGTTCCCAGTCGGGCACCCCGTTCGTCATAGGCGTCGCCGGCTCCGTGGCCGTCGGCAAGTCCACCGTCGCCCGTCTCCTCCAGGCCCTCCTCGCCCGCTGGCCCGAGCACCCGCGTGTGGAGCGGGTCACCACGGACGGCTTCCTGCTCCCCATGAAGGACCTCCGCGAACGCGGCCTGGTCTCCCGCAAGGGCTTCCCCGAGTCGTACGACCGCCGTACGCTCACCCGCTTCGTCGCCGACATCAAGGCCGGCAAGGACGAGGTGACGGCCCCCGTCTACTCCCACCTCATCTACGACATCGTCCCGGACCGCCGGCTCACGGTCCGCCGCCCCGACATCCTCATCGTCGAGGGCCTGAACGTCCTCCAGCCCGCCCTCCCCGGCAAGGACGGCCGCACCCGCGTCGGTCTCGCGGACTACTTCGACTTCAGTGTGTACGTCGACGCCCACGCCGACGACGTCGAGCGCTGGTACCTGAACCGCTTCCGGAAGCTGCGGGAGACCGCCTTCCAGGACCCGTCCTCGTACTTCCGCAAGTACACCCAGGTCTCCGAGGAGGAGGCACTCGACTACGCCCGCACACAGTGGCGCACCATCAACAAGCCCAACCTGATCGAGAACATCGCACCCACCCGGGGCCGCGCCACCCTGATCATCCGCAAGGGCTCCGACCACAAGGTGAAGCGCCTCAGCCTGCGCAAACTGTGAGGCCCGACCGAGTGCCGCACCCGTGACGGCGGGCCGCTCAACGGGTGCTGTTAAAAAGGCACCATGCTGCATCTGCGCCTGATCACCCCGGCCGACCGGACCGACGAGGTGGTACGCCTGATCGAGTCGACGGTCGGTACCACCCATCTCGTCGTGGTGCCGGGCGCAGCCCGCGACCCCGCCGGCGACGTCGTCATGTGCGACGTCGCGCGCGAGGCGGGCGACGAACTGATCGGCGCGCTCCGCGAGCTGCACCTGGACAGGACCGGCTCGATCGCCGTCGAGAACATCGACCTGTCGCTGTCCGAGCGCGCCGACAACGCCGAGAAGGAGGCACCGGGCGAGGGCGCCGACGCCGTGCTGTGGGAGCATCTGGCGGACGCGACGCACGAGGAGTCGACGCTCTCCGTCACCTATGTCGCGTTCATCACCCTCGCCACGATGATCGCCGCGTGCGGTGTGGTCCTCGACAACGCGATCCTCATCGTCGGCGCGATGGCCGTCGGCCCCGAGTTCGGCCCCCTGGCCGGCTTGAGCACGGCCATCGTGCAACGCCACCCGCGGCTGGCGCTCCGCTCCCTGATCGCCCTGCTCGTGGGCTTCGCGGTGGCGATGGCGGTGACGGTCGGCTTCACCGTCTTCATGGACGCGCTCGGCTACTTCACCGAGGCCAAACTGGAGGCCGACCGCCCCAGCACCGCGTTCGTCTACGCCCCCGACGCGTTCTCCTTCATCGTCGCCGTCCTCGCCGGCATCGCGGGCACCCTGTCCCTGACATCGGCGAAGTCGGGCACCCTGGTGGGCGTGGCCATCTCGGTCACCACGGTCCCGGCGGCGGCGAACGCGGCGGTGGCCCTGGCCTACGGCGACACGAAGCAGACGGTGGGCTCGACGAACCAACTCCTGCTGAACCTGGCGGGCATCATCCTGGCGGCCACCCTGACCCTGATCCTCCAGAAGTGGCTCTGGTCACGGCAACGAGCCGTGACGAAGGGCGCCCGATAGCCCGGGTCGATCAAGGGGCGCGGGGCTGTGTCTCTATGCGGCTCCGCCGCGTGGGCGCGACAAGCCACAACAAACCCGCAGCCCGCACGACACAGAACCCGGCACCCCGAACCCGGCACCGAACCGACGCCCTACCCCAGCGCCGATTTCACCGCGTCGGCCAACCGCCCGGCCACAGACCGAGCCTGCTCGATATCGGCGGCCTCCACCATCACCCGCACCAACGGCTCGGTCCCCGAGGGCCGCAGCAGCACCCGCCCGGTGGACCCCAGCTCCCGCTCCGCGTCAGCCACCGCGGAGGCCAGCTCCGCGGACGTCCCCACCCGCGTCCGGTCCACGTCCGGCACGTTGATGAGCACCTGCGGCAGCCGCTCCATGACCCCCGCGAGGTCCTTGAGCGTGCGCCCGGTCCGCGCGATCCGCGCCGCCAGCAGCAGCCCGGTCAGCGTGCCGTCCCCGGTGGTCGCGTGGTCGAGGACGATGACGTGCCCGGACTGCTCGCCGCCGAGGGCGTACCCGTGCTGCTTCATCTCCTCCAGCACGTACCGGTCCCCGACCGCCGTCTGGACGAGCCGCAGTCCCTCCCGCTCCAGTGCCAGCTTGAAGCCGAGGTTGGACATGACGGTGGCGACCACGGTGTCCGAGCGGAGCACCCCCCGCTCCCGCATGTCGAGGGCGAGCACGGCGAGGATCTGGTCCCCGTCGACCTCGTTGCCCTCGTGGTCGACGGCGAGACACCGGTCGGCGTCCCCGTCGTGGGCGATGCCGAGGTGTGCCCCGTGCTCGACGACCGCGGCGCGCACCTTCCCGAGGTGCGTGGACCCGCACCCGTCGTTGATGTTGAGCCCGTCCGGCTCGGTCCCGATCGTGACGACCTCGGCGCCGGCGCGGGTGAACGTCTCCGGGGAGACCCCGGCGGCCGCGCCGTGCGCCTCGTCGAGGACGATCTTCAGCCCGTCGAGCCGGTTCGGCAGCACGGACAGCAGGTGCGCGACGTACCGCTCGAACCCTTCGTCGTAGGAGCGGACCCGTCCGACGCCCGCGCCGGTCGGCCGGTCCCAGGGCGCCCCGGTCCGGTGCTCCTCGTACACGGCCTCGATCTTGTCCTCCAGCTCGTCGGCGAGCTTGTGCCCGCCGCGGGCGAAGAACTTGACGCCGTTGTCGGGCATGGCGTTGTGGCTGGCGGAGAGCATCACGCCGAGGTCGGCGCCCAGCTCGCCGGTGAGGAACGCCACCGCGGGGGTGGGCAGCACACCGACGCGCAGCACGTCGACGCCCGCGCTGGCGAGGCCGGCCACGACGGCCGCCTCGAGGAACTCCCCGGACGCTCGCGGATCCCGCCCGACCACCGCCACCGGCTTGTGGCCTTCGAACGTGCCCGCCTCGGCGAGTACGTGTGCCGCCGCGACGGAGAGTCCGAGCGCGAGCTCGGCCGTCAGATCCGCGTTGGCGACACCGCGCACGCCGTCCGTGCCGAAGAGTCGTCCCACTGTGGTGTCCTCCGAATTGCTGAGAATGTGCGGCTCTTACCAGGTGGTCCCGTACCGGGCGTCCCCCACCGGTTGTCCCCCGAGTGTCCGGTACCCCCCGGACCAAGTACATCCCCTGAGACCGTCCTCCCCCGTTCGGGGTTGTACCGGCAGTCTGCGTGTAGTCGTGCGGGAACAGCGGCGGCCCTGCTACGCAAACCGCCCCGGCGGCACAGGTACGTGCCACCGGGGCGTTGCGTGCGGTGCAGCAGAGCGGTGTTTAGCGCTTGCTGTACTGCGGAGCCTTGCGGGCCTTCTTCAGACCGGCCTTCTTGCGCTCGACCGCACGGTCGTCGCGGCGGAGGAAGCCGGCCTTCTTGAGGGCGCCACGGTTGTTGTCGACGTCGGCCTCGTTCAGGGCGCGGGCGACACCGAGACGGAGCGCACCGGCCTGGCCGGAGACGCCGCCACCGGCGATGCGGGCGATGACGTCGTAGCGGCCCTCGAGCTCAAGAACCTTGAACGGCTCGTTGACCTCCTGCTGGTGCACCTTGTTCGGGAAGTAGTCCTCGAGCGTCCGCCCGTTGATCTTCCACTTGCCGGTGCCCGGCACGATGCGAACGCGCGCGATGGCGTTCTTGCGGCGGCCCAGGCCGGCGGCCGGCTGGGGCTCGCCGAAGCGGGAGGCCATGGACTCGGTGGTGTACTCGCCCTCGACGGGGACGTCCGACTCCGTGGTGTAGCTGTCGATGTCAAGCTCTTCGAGCGGCTGCTCGGCAGTGGTCTCGGCCACGATTCTCCTCAGATTCTCTTCAGGCTTAGGGGGTGGCCGGACTTACTGCGCGACCTGGGTGATCTCGAACGGCACCGGCTGCTGGGCAGTGTGCGGGTGCTGGTCGCCCGAGTAGACCTTCAGCTTGGAGAGCATCTGACGGCCCAGGGAGTTCTTGGGAAGCATGCCCTTGACGGCCTTCTCGACGGCCTTCTCGGGGTTCTTCGCCAGCAGCTCGTCGTAACGGACGGAGCGCAGACCACCCGGGTAACCGGAGTGGCGGTAGGCCATCTTCTGGGTCCGCTTGTTGCCGGACAGGTGCACCTTGTCCGCGTTGATGATGATGACGAAGTCACCAGTGTCGACGTGGGGGGCGTAGATCGGCTTGTGCTTCCCGCGAAGCAGGGTCGCGGCGGTGGTGGCGAGACGACCCAGGACAACGTCCTGAGCGTCGATGACGTGCCACTGGCGCGTCACATCGCCGGGCTTGGGGCTGTACGTACGCACGGTTCGTAGCCTTCGCTTCTTCAGTGAGGTTCCTGACAAGGTCACCGAAGACGATCACGACAGCCCTGACCGCACAGCGGTGACGCAAACCGCGTGCTGGTCGCTGGTCATCGGCCCGGTGGACCGGTGTAAGGGCGTCTCACGTGAGAATGAGCAAGCCAATACACATAACGAACCTGAAGAATAGCCGTGCGGCCCCGGACGGGTCAAAACGGCCCTCGTCCCGGGGACCGGGTGGCCCTTGATCCACTTCGCCCCGGCTTCGATACGCTCCGGTCTCACTCGCCGCGAAGCGGGTGAGAGCAGGCAAGCAACCACAGAAACGGGGTCCGCACGTGAAGTTCCGCAAGGGCATGGTCGCCTCGGTCGTGGCGGCCGGTGTCGCGCTGACACTGGGCACCGCCGGCACGGCTTCCGCATCGTCCTACTAACTCGGTGCCCGGCTGAGCGACCACAGCACACGCAAGTTCATCGCCGGCTGGAAGGACAAGGCGTAGCCCGTAAGTGCCGTGACACGTAACGGCAGACGGCCTCCCCTCGCCCGTCTAAACTGCGGCCCATGAGCTTTGGGCAGGGGGGGTCTCAGTGGAGCCCCGGGGGTTCCCGCACTCCGTGGGACGATCAGTGGAGTTCCTCCAGTAACCAGACCCCGGACTGGGCCGCGCTGGCCGAACAGTCCGAATCACGCAACAGGCGCCGCCGACTCCTGATGATCGTCGGCGGCGCCCTCGCCACGGTCGGCATCGGCGCCGCCGTGGCCTTCTCCGTGGTCAACACCGACGGCGGCTCCACCACGGCGAGCGGCCCGAACAGTGACCTCCCGGCCACCACGGACATCCCGAGCGCGAGCACCAGGACGGATCCGTCGTTCGAGCCCACCACCGCCCCGCCCCCGCTGGACCCGAAGGACTTCATCTCCAGCTCGGGCAAGGACAAGGCGCCGATCAGCCCGGACATCCTCTTCCCGGGCTCCCAGATGACCACCGAGGACGACAGCGTCTACCGCAAGGGCCCCACGGCCTCGACGACCGACTGCGCCTCGGCCGTCCAGGGCACGCTCGACAAGATCCTGAACAGCAACGACTGCACCCGTGTCATGCGTGTGACCTACTCCAGGGGCGACATCGCGGTCACGGCCGGAGTCGCCTTGTTCGACACCGAGGCCCAGGCCGCCAAGGTCAAGGCGGACGCGGACAAGAAGAGCCTCGTCACCTCGCTCTCGGGTGACGGCGTGCCCACCTTCTGCCGTACGACGATCTGCTACACGACCACCAACTCCTACGGCCGCTACGCCTACTTCACTGTGACCGGCTTCACCAACGGCAAGGACACGACGAAGAAGGACACGGCCGTCTTCACCACCGGCGACGCCCTCGCCAAGTTCACCTTCGAGCAGATACACCGCCGCGGCCAGGCCCAGGCCTCCGCCGCCGCCGCCGGTCAGTAGCGAGCACCGGAGCAGCCCGGGGTCAGCAGCAGCCGCCCCCGGGCGCACCCGGCAGGGTCCGCCGGTTCCGCGCCTCCTTGTTCCGTGCGGCGAGCAGCTCGTCGGCGGGGTAGCCGACCTCCTCCAGGGTCAGCCCGTGCGGCCGTACGACGTGCACGGCGGAGTCCCGGACCCCGGCGGCCAGCACCTTGCCGGGCCACTCGGCGCCCCGGTGTCCGTCCCCCACGAAGAGCAGCGCCCCGATGAGGGAGCGCACCATGTTGTGGCAGAACGCGTCGGCCCGCACGGTCGCCGTGATGATCCCGTCGTCGCCCCGCACGAGGCTCAACTCCTGGAGCGTGCGGATGGTGGTCGCCCCTTCGCGCCGCTTGCAGTAGGCCGCGAAGTCGTGCTCCCCCAGCAGCCCCCGGGCCGCCTCGTTCATGGCGTCCACGTCGAGCGGCCAGTCGTGCCACAGCACGTGGTTGCGCAGCAGCGGATCGACACCGCCGGGGTTGTCGGTGACGCGATAGGCGTACCGCCGCCAGACGGCCGAGAACCGCGCGTTGAAGCCGCTCGGCGCCTCCCTGAGCGCCCACACCCGCACGTCCCTCGACAGCCGCCCCGCGAGCCGCTTGAGCAGCTTCCCGTGGTGCTCGTCCCACACCTCCCGCGGCAGGTCGACATGGGCCACCTGCCCGCGGGCGTGCACCCCGGCATCGGTCCGCCCTGCCACGGTCAGCTCGTACGTCGTCGCCGACCGCGTCACGGTCCGCAGCGCGTCCTCGATCTCCCCCTGCACGGTCCGCCGCCCCGCGGCCTGCTTGGCCCACCCGGAGAACTCGGTCCCGTCGTAGGACAGGTCCAGCCGCACACGGACATGACCGGGCTGTACTTCGTCACTCACCCCTGGATCCTCTCAGGTACGGAAAAGCGGGCCCGCTCCCGTAGGAACAGGCCCGCTCAAACGCGCCCCGTTTTTCAGGGGCGCGGGGAACCGCGCGAACGACCACGGCGAACCGGCGGCCGCGGACGAGCAGCTCCCCGCAGGACGCTCACGCGTCCTTGGACTCCTCGGCAGCCTCGTCGGCGGCGTCGTCGGCCTTGGCGGTGTCCACCTTGGCGTCAGCGGCCGGCGTCTCCGCGTCCTTGGCGGCACGCTTGGTGGCGGCCTCGGCCTCACCGGTGGCCTGCTGCGCGACCGTCAGCGCCTCGACCAGCTCGATGACAGCCATGGGCGCGTTGTCGCCACGGCGGTTACCGATCTTGGTGATACGGGTGTAGCCACCCGGACGGTTCTCGTACCGCGGGCCGATCTCGGTGAAGAGCGTGTGCACGATGCTCTTGTCCGTGATGACCGAGAGCACCTGACGGCGGTTGTGAAGGTCGCCCTTCTTCGCCTTGGTGACCAGACGCTCGGCGTACGGCCGCAGACGGCGGGCCTTCGCCTCGGTGGTGGTGATGCGGCCGTGCTCGAACAGCGACTTCGCGAGGTTCGCGAGGAGCAGCTTCTCGTGCGCGGCGCTGCCGCCCAGACGGGCACCCTTGGTGGGCTTCGGCATGGTGTTTCTCCTAGGTGTCTGCCCCGGCCGTACTAGGTACCGGAGTCAGTATCTGAGCAGACGGTCGCCTGTCAGAGATCCAGGCCCCCGAAGGGGCCTGGAAGGGGCGCGGGGAACTGCGCGACCAGCCACAACCGGCCCGCAGTCGCAGTACGGCCTCCCCGCGGAGCACTCAGTACTGCTCGGTCTCCACGAACCCGGCGTCCGCGTCGTCGTCCGCGCCGAACGCGTCCGCCGCAGCGGTGGGGTCGAACCCGGGAGGCGAGTCCTTGAGCGCCAGGCCCATACCCGCCAGCTTCGCCTTGACCTCGTCGATCGACTTCGCACCGAAGTTGCGGATGTCGAGCAGGTCGGCCTCGGAACGCGCCACGAGCTCACCCACGGAGTGGATGCCCTCGCGCTTGAGGCAGTTGTAGGAGCGGACCGTGAGCTCCAGCTCCTCGATCGGCAGCGCCAGGTCCGCGGCGAGCGCGGCGTCCGTCGGGGACGGACCCATGTCGATGCCCTCGGCGTCGATGTTGAGCTCGCGCGCCAGACCGAACAGCTCCACCAGGGTCTTACCGGCGGACGCCATCGCGTCACGGGGACGCATGGCCTGCTTGGTCTCGACGTCGACGATCAGCTTGTCGAAGTCGGTGCGCTGCTCGACACGAGTCGCCTCGACCTTGTACGTGACCTTGAGAACCGGCGAGTAGATGGAGTCGACCGGGATACGGCCGATCTCCTGGCCCACCTGCTTGTTCTGCACGGCGGAGACATAACCGCGGCCACGCTCGACCGTCAGCTCCATCTCCAGCTTGCCCTTGCCGTTGAGCGTGGCGAGGACCAGGTCGGGGTTGTGCACCTCGACACCGGCCGGGGGCGCGATGTCGGCGGCGGTGACCAGACCCGGGCCCTGCTTGCGCAGGTACATCACGACCGGCTCGTCGTGCTCCGAGGAGACGACCAGCTGCTTGATGTTGAGGATCAGGTCGGTGACGTCCTCCTTGACGCCCGGCACGGTGGTGAACTCGTGCAGGACACCGTCGATACGGATGGACGTGACCGCCGCACCCGGGATCGACGACAGGAGCGTGCGGCGGAGGGAGTTGCCGAGGGTGTAACCGAAGCCCGGCTCCAGCGGCTCGATCACGAACCGGGAGCGGAATTCGTCGACGACCTCTTCGGTCAACGAGGGACGCTGAGCGATCAGCATGTGGTGAGTCCTTCAGTCATGGGCACCCACTATTTGATGCCCTTGAGTACTACAAGGGTACGGGCGGTACGCCCCGTAAGAGCCGTACCGCCCGAAAACCTCAGACCAAGCAGTCCGTGTGTCCGACCCGGAGGGTCAGACGCGACGGCGCTTCGGGGGACGGCAGCCGTTGTGCGGGGTGGGCGTGACGTCCTGGATGGAGCCGACCTCGAGACCGGTCGCCTGAAGCGAACGGATGGCCGTCTCACGACCCGAACCCGGGCCCTTGACGAACACGTCGACCTTGCGCATGCCGTGCTCCTGCGCGCGACGGGCAGCCGACTCGGCGGCCATCTGCGCGGCGAACGGCGTGGACTTCCGGGAGCCCTTGAAGCCGACGTGGCCGGCGGAGGCCCAGGAGATCACGTTGCCCGAGGGGTCCGTGATCGAGACGATCGTGTTGTTGAACGTGCTCTTGATGTGCGCGTGGCCGTGAGCGACGTTCTTCTTTTCCTTGCGGCGCACCTTCTTGGCAGCGCCCTGACGACCCTTGGGGGGCATCTGTACTCCTACGGGAGGTGGTCGGTCCTACAGCGAAGACCGCTGGACGGCGAAGTCCGCTGTGGACTACTTCTTGCCCGGCTTCTTCTTACCGGCGATGGCGCGACGCGGGCCCTTGCGGGTGCGAGCGTTGGTGCTGGTGCGCTGACCGCGGACAGGCAGACCGCGGCGGTGACGGAGACCCTGGTAGCAGCCGATCTCCACCTTGCGGCGGATGTCGGCCTGGACCTCGCGACGGAGGTCACCCTCGGTCTTGATGTTGTTGTCGACGTACTCACGAATCGCGACGAGCTGCTCCTCGGAGAGGTCGCGAACGCGGGTGTTCGGGTCGATGCCGGTCTCGGCCAGCGTCTGCTGGGAGAGGGTCCGGCCGATACCGAATACGTAGGTGAGGGCGACCTCCACGCGCTTGTCGCGCGGGATGTCAACACCGGAAACGCGTGCCATTCAATGGCTCCTGGTGATCTTCGGAGGTCTTCCGCAGAACCGGCTCCCGGCCGCCGTACCAGGTACGAACCGGGTCCCCGGCCTCCGACCGGGGGTGTCAGACACCTGGGGCGCCTGGGTCCTGCGTATGAACATATTCAGCTCGCGTCGCGCGAATCCCTGCGATGTCGATGCAGAGGGAGCGGTCGAACGTGCGTCAGCCCTGGCGCTGCTTGTGGCGCGGGTTCTCGCAGATGACCATGACCCGACCGTGACGGCGGATCACCCTGCACTTGTCGCAGATCTTCTTGACGCTCGGCTTGACCTTCATTGGGTGAGGTTCTCCGGGTCAGTGCCACCACCCGCGACCCGGAGAACCGGGGCACGGATGCGGGCAAGATCTACTTGTAGCGGTAGACGATCCGGCCACGCGTCAGGTCGTACGGAGACAGCTCCACCACGACCCGGTCGTCAGGGAGGATGCGGATGTAGTGCATACGCATCTTGCCGCTGATGTGTGCCAGGACCTGGTGGCCGTTCTGGAGCTCGACCTTGAACATGGCGTTCGGCAGAGACTCGACGACAGTGCCCTCGATCTCGATGGCACCTTGCTTCTTGGCCACGCTTCGCCCTTCGAATCGACTACCTTGATCGACTCCTGCTTTCCCGTCCGTGAGTCCCTTACGGGCGCATGCGGACATGCGGGTACACGAGAGCCGACGAGTCAGTCTACGTCAGCGCACCCGGAAAGACGAATTGGCTCCTGGCCGTCTCTCATGACGATGCCCCGCCCGGAGGCACACCATGCGTGGCGTACGGGGCGGGGCGATCGGGGGTCGCGCCGAAGGGCCGGTGGGAGCCACAGGGGCCGGGAGAGGGCGCTCGGGACGGTGCCAGGGCGGGCGCGTCAGGCCAGCGGGTCGGGCGCCGCCGTGATGCCGTGCTCCGCCAGCTTCGCCCGGCCGCCGTCGGGCGCCGTCAGCACCAGCGGCCCCTGCTCGGTCAGGGCGACCGAGTGCTCCCAGTGCGAGGACCAGGTGCCGTCGGTCGTCACCACGGTCCAGTCGTCCGACAGGACCTCCGTGCGCGGGGTGCCCAGGGACACCATCGGCTCGATCGCCAGGCAGAAGCCCGGCACCAGCTTCGGCCCCTTGCCGCGCCGCCGCTCGACGTAGTTCAGCAGGTGCGGGTCCATGTGCATCTCCGTGCCGATGCCGTGGCCGCCGTAGTCCTCGACGATGCCGTACTTGCCGCCGCCCGGCTTCGGCTGCCGGCGGATGTACGTCTCGATGGCGCGGGAGATGTCGACGAGCCGGTTCCCCAGCTTCATCGCGGCGATCCCGGCCCACATGGACTCCTCGGTGACCCGCGACAGCTCGACCAGCTCGGGAGCGTGGCCGGAGCCGACGAACGCCGTGTACGCGGCGTCCCCGTGCCAGCCGTCGACGATGGCGCCGCAGTCGATGGAGATGATGTCGCCGTCCTTCAGGACGACGTCGTCGCTCGGGATGCCGTGCACGACGACCTCGTTGGCCGAGGTGCAGATGGTCGCGGGGAAGCCGCCGTACCCGAGGAAGTTCGACTTCGCGCCGTGCTCCGCGAGTACCTTGCGGGCCACGTCGTCGAGGTCCTTCGTGGAGGCGCCCGGCACGGCCGCCTCACGGGTGGCCGCGTGGATGGCGGCGACGACCAGCCCCGCCTCGCGCATCTTGGCGATCTGCTCGGGGCTCTTGATCTGCACCATGAGGTCCTGCGCTCTCCGTCTTCTCCGCCTACGGGCGTCCACTGTGCCGCTGGGTCCGTCCGGCGCCCACGGCTCGTCGTTCTCGGGGTTGTTCGGGTTGCCTACACAACAGTACGGCCGCGGCGCCCTGACGGGCACCGCGGCCGACGTACCGCTGACGGCTACTGGCCGTCGTCCTCGCGCTTCAGCGCGTCCATCGCGCGCTGGGTGACCTCTTCCACCTTGCCGAGCGCCGAGATCGTCACCACGAGGCCCTGGGCCTTGTAGTAGTCGATGATCGGCTCGGTCTGGGTGTGGTAGACCTCCAGGCGCTTGCGGACGGTCTCCTCGGAGTCGTCGTCGCGCTGGTAGAGCTCGCCGCCGCAGACGTCGCACACGCCGGCCTGCTGGGGCTGCTTGTACGTGACGTGGAAGACGTGCGCCGAGTCGTTCCGGCAGATGCGCCGGCCGGCGATCCGCTTGACGACCTCGTCCTCCGGGACCTCCAGGTCCAGCACGGCGTCCAGGGTCATGGACTCGTCCTGGAGCGTCACGTCCAGGGCCTCGGCCTGCGAGACGTTGCGCGGGAAGCCGTCGAGCAGGAAGCCGTTCACGGCGTCCGGCTGCTCCATCCGGTCCTTGGCCATGGCGATGGTGACCTCGTCCGGCACCAGCTCGCCCTTGTCCATGTAGGACTTCGCGAGTTTGCCGAGCTCCGTCTGCTTGCTGATGTTGGCCCGGAACAGGTCGCCCGTGGAGATGTGCGGGATGGACAGGTTGTTGGCGAGGAACGCGGCCTGCGTTCCCTTGCCCGCACCCGGCGGCCCGACGAGGACGATTCGCATCAGCGGAGGAACCCTTCGTAATTGCGCTGCTGGAGCTGGCTCTCGATCTGCTTCACCGTCTCCAGACCCACACCCACGATGATGAGGATGCTGGTACCGCCGAACGGGAAGTTCTGGTTTGCCCCGAAACCAGCCAACGCCATTGTCGGGACGAGAGCGATCAGACCCAAGTACAGCGAACCCGGCCAGGTGATCCGGTTGAGCACGTACGACAGGTACTCAGCGGTCGGTCGGCCAGCCCGGATGCCCGGGATGAAGCCACCATACTTCTTCATGTTGTCCGCGACTTCCTCGGGGTTGAACGAGATGGCCACGTAGAAGAAGGCGAAGAAGACGATCAAGAAGAAGTAGATCGTGATGTGCACGGGCGCGTCCGGCTGCGCCAGGTTCTTCGTGACCCAGGCGGCCCAGCCGGCCGTCGATCCGGAGAACTGGACGATCAGCGCCGGGATGTAGAGCAGCGACGACGCGAAGATGACGGGGATCACACCCGCCTGGTTCACCTTCAGCGGGATGTACGTCGAGGTACCGCCGTAGGACCGGCGGCCGATCATGCGCTTCGCGTACTGCACCGGGACACGGCGCTGGGCCTGCTCGACGAAGACCACCAGCGCGACCATGACGAAGCCGACCGCGATGACGGTGGCGAACTCGATCCAGCCGTCCGCCAGGTCGCCCTGCTCCTTGATGGCCCACAGCGCGGCCGGGAAGGTGGCGGCGATCGAGATGAACATCAGGATCGACATGCCGTTGCCGATGCCGCGGTCGGTGATGAGCTCACCGAGCCACATGACGAGCGCCGTGCCGGCGGTCATCGTGATGACCATGACGATGGTGGTGTAGATCGACGGGTCCGGCACGACCTGCTGGGCCTGCGGGCAGTTCGGGAAGAGCGAACCGCTGCGGGCCGTGGCGACCAGGCCGGTGCCCTGAAGGATCGCCAGCGCCACGGTCAGGTACCGCGTGTACTGCGTGATCTTCGCCGTACCGGACTGACCCTCCTTCTTGAGGGCCTCGAGGCGCGGGATCACCACGGTCAGCAGCTGCAGGATGATGCTCGCGGTGATGTACGGCATGATGCCGAGCGCGAAGATCGTGATCTGCAGCAGCGCGCCACCGCTGAACATGTTGACCAGACCGAAGAGGCCCGAGTTGGACTTCTGCGCATCGATGCAGGTCTGGACAGCGGTGTAGTCGATACCGGGAATCGGGACGTGCGTACCGATCCGGTAGAGCACGATGATGCCGAGCGTGAAGAGCAGCTTCTTGCGCAGGTCGGGCGTCTTGAACGCCCGGGCGAACGCGGTGAGCACGGTTCCTCCTGCGACCCCCGCGACGCGCGCGGTAGGGACTAGTCGTTTCAACAGGGCCCGGTGGGCCGAACGATGTTTTCTACCACCCCGACACCGAACGGCTTTCCTCGCGCGGGCACAGGTGGACCTCACGGACTCTAACAGTGCCTGTGCAGCCAGGTGAAGTTCGCTTGCGCGGCAAGCAATTCGCGATCACCGGCCGCCCACCGGATCCCGTCACGCGTTCGAAGTCCGCACACCCGACGGGATCTTTCGCAGAGCGTCTCCCCCTGTCACCGACCGCGGCGACGAACCGGAGGAAACGACACAGAAAGCCCGCCGGACTCCGCACTCGCCGCGCGGAGAGCTACCACACAGTCACCACGATGTACGACGAGTCCTCGTCCGCCGAGGTTCCCCGCGGGACGGCGCCGGAAGTGCCGGCCGCGGCCATTTCGCGCCGGGTGAACGCCGAAGGCCGCGCCGCGTGAACGCCGAAGGCCGAGCGGCTCCCCCCGTGAGGGGAACCACCCGGCCTTCGTTACGTGCTGCGCGGCGCGGCCGCCCGGACTCAGATGAGCTCGGTGACGCTGCCGCCGGCGGCGGTGATCTTCTCCTTGGCGGAGCCGGAGACGGCGTCGACCGTCACCTGCAGCGCCACGGAGATCTCGCCCTGGCCGAGGACCTTGACGAGGCTGTTCTTGCGAACGGCACCCTTGGCCACCAGACCCTCGACGGTGACCTCGCCACCCTCGGGGTAGAGCGCGGCCAGCTTGTCGAGGTTCACGACCTGGAACTCGGTCTTGAACGGGTTCTTGAAGCCCTTCAGCTTCGGAAGACGCATGTGGAGGGGCATCTGGCCACCCTCGAAGCGCTCCGGAACCTGGTAACGGGCCTTCGTACCCTTGGTACCACGACCGGCCGTCTTACCCTTCGACGCCTCACCACGACCGACACGGGTCTTGGCGGTCTTGGCGCCCGGGGCGGGACGGAGGTTGTGGATCTTGAGCGGGTTGTTCTCCGCCATGATCAGTCGACCTCCTCGACCGTCACGAGGTGGCGGACGGTGTGCACCATGCCGCGGAACTCGGGGCGGTCCTCCTTGACGACCTGCGTGTTGATGCCCTTGAGACCAAGGGAGCGCAGGGTGTCACGGTGGTTCTGCTTGCTGCCGATGTAGGACTTGACCTGCGTGATCTTGAGCTGCGCCATGATCACACACCCGCCCCGGCACGCGCACGGAGCAGAGCCGCGGGGGCGACGTCCTCGAGGGGCAGACCACGGCGGGCCGCGATCTCCTCGGGACGCTGAAGACCCTTCAGGGCCTCCACGGTCGCGTGCACGATGTTGATCGCGTTGTCGGAGCCGAGCGACTTCGACAGCACGTCGTGGATACCGGCGCACTCGAGCACGGCACGCACCGGACCACCGGCGATAACACCGGTACCGGGGGACGCGGGCTTGAGCAGCACAACGCCGGCAGCCTTCTCACCCTGGATGGGGTGCGGGATGGTGCCCTGGATACGGGGGACCTTGAAGAAGTGCTTCTTGGCCTCCTCAACGCCCTTGGCGATGGCGGCCGGCACCTCCTTGGCCTTGCCGTAACCGACACCCACGGTGCCGTCACCGTCGCCCACCACGACCAGCGCGGTGAAGCTGAAGCGACGACCACCCTTCACAACCTTGGCGACGCGGTTGATCGCGACGACGCGCTCAACGTACGCGGTCTTCTCGGCGGCAGCTGCGCCGCCGTCACGGCCCTTCCGGTCCCGCCGCTCGCCGCCACCGGCACCGCCACCGCGGCGCTGGGGTCCAGCCATTGGATTTACCTCTCTCTTTCCGCTAGCTACGCAGCGAGCTCAGAACTTGAGCCCGGCCTCGCGGGCGGCGTCGGCCAGGGCCGCGATGCGACCCGCGTACCGGTTACCACCACGGTCGAACACGACGGACTCGACACCGGCGGCCTTGGCACGCTCGGCGACCAGGGCGCCGACCTTGCCGGCCTGCGCCGACTTGTCCTCGTCGCCGCCACGGATGGACGAGTCCAGGGTGGACGCCGACGCAAGGGTGTGACCCTTGAGGTCGTCGATCACCTGGGCCACGATGTGGCGGTTCGAGCGGGTCACGACCAGGCGGGGACGCTCAGCCGTACCGTTGACCTTCTTACGGATACGGATGTGGCGCCGCTTGATGGCAGCACGCTTGTAAGCGTCGCCCTTAGCGATCTTCGTGCCGTATGCCATGGCTTACTTACCCGCCTTTCCGACCTTGCGGCGGATGACTTCGCCCTCGTACTTGACGCCCTTGGCCTTGTACGGGTCGGGCTTGCGCAGCTTGCGGATGTTGGCCGCAACCTCGCCGACCTTCTGCTTGTCGATGCCCTCGACCTGGAAGCGGGTCGGGGTCTCCACCTTGAAGGTGATTCCCTCGGGCGCCTCGACGGTGATCGGGTGGCTGTAGCCGAGCGCGAACTCGAGGTTCGAACCCTTGGCCTGCACGCGGTAACCGACACCGCTGATCTCGAGCTTCTTCACGTAACCCTGGGTCACGCCGGTGATCATGTTCGCCACCAGCGTGCGGGACAGGCCGTGCAGGGCCTTGCTCTGACGCTCGTCGTTGGGGCGGGTGACGTTCAGAACGCCGTCCTCACCCTTGGCGATCTCGATCGGCGCCACGACGGTGTGGGTCAGCGTGCCCTTGGGGCCCTTGACCGAGACCGTCTGGCCGTCGATGGTGACGTCCACGCCGGCGGGAACCGTGATGGGGAGCTTGCCAATACGCGACATAGCTGTTTCCTCCGTTCCCTTCCGCTACCAGACGTAGGCGAGGACTTCTCCGCCTACGCCCTTCTTGCCGGCCTGCTTGTCGGTGAGGAGCCCGTGGGACGTGGAGATGATCGCCACGCCGAGACCGCCGAGCACCTTCGGCAGGTTGGTGGACTTCGCGTACACCCGGAGACCGGGCTTGGAGATCCGCTTGATGCCCGCGATGGAGCGCTCACGGTTGGGGCCGAACTTCAGCTCCAGGACGAGGTTCTTGCCGACCTCGGCGTCCTCGACCTTCCAGCCCGTGATGAAGCCCTCCTGCTGGAGGATCTCCGCGATGTGAGACTTGATCTTCGATGCCGGCATCGTCACGGAGTCGTGGTATGCCGAGTTCGCGTTCCGCAGACGCGTAAGCATGTCTGCGATCGGATCAGTCATGGTCATGAATTGGCCTTCGGCCTCTCTCGCCGGGGTTTCCAGGTGCCCATCCCTCTCCTCGATCCGAGACGAGGCGGGTGCGGTGCGGTGGACCTACGGCGTAGTAAGTCGTACGGGCGACCATCAGGCGCCCAACCCTCCCAGCCTAAGCCATGGAGGGGAGGGCGCCTGACACGCCCAGTGCTTACCGAGAGCTTCCGGAATCCCTAAAAGCTGGGATTACCAGGAGCTCTTGGTCACGCCCGGCAGCTCGCCACGGTGAGCCATCTCACGGAGGCACACGCGGCACAGGCCGAACTTGCGGTACACGGAGTGCGGACGGCCACACCGCTGGCAGCGGGTGTAGCCGCGCACGGCGAACTTCGGCTTACGGGCAGCCTTCGCGATCAGAGCCTTCTTCGCCATCTCGCTCACGCCTCCTTGAAGGGGAAGCCGAGGTGACGAAGGAGCGCGCGGCCCTCAGCGTCGTTGGTCGCCGTGGTCACCACGGTGATGTCCATACCCCGGGTGCGGTCGATCTTGTCCTGGTCGATCTCGTGGAACATGACCTGCTCCGTGAGACCGAAGGTGTAGTTGCCACGGCCGTCGAACTGCTTGGGGGACAGACCACGGAAGTCGCGGATGCGCGGGAGCGCGAGCGACAGGGTGCGGTCCAGGAACTCCCACATGCGGTCGCCACGGAGCGTGACGTGGGCACCGATCGGCTGGCCCTCACGCAGCTTGAACTGCGCGATGGACTTGCGGGCCTTGGTGACGGCCGGCTTCTGACCGGTGATCGTGGTGAGGTCGCGGATGGCGCCCTCGATCAGCTTGGAGTCGCGGGCGGCGTCGCCCACACCCATGTTGACCACGATCTTGACGAGGCCGGGGATCTGCATGACGTTCTCGTACTTGAACTCGTCACGCAGCTTGCCCGCGATCTCCTCGCGGTACTTCGTCTTCAGACGCGGAGTGGTGGTGGTAGCCATCAGATGTCCTCACCCGTCCGCTTGGCAACGCGGATCTTGTTGCCTTCGTCGTCGAAGCGGTAACCGACACGCGTGACGACCTTCTTGCCGTCCTTCTCCACGACGAGCTGAACGTTGCTCACGTGAATCGGGGCCTCGGTCGTGACGATGCCACCGGCCTGCGAACCCTTGGCGGTCGGGCCGGCCTTGGTGTGCTTCTTGACCCGGTTGACACCCTCGACCAGGACACGGTCCTCGCGGGGGAAGGCCGCGATGACCTTGCCCTGCTTGCCCTTGTCCTTACCGGTGATGACCTGGACCAGGTCGCCCTTCTTGATCTTCATGCTTACAGCACCTCCGGCGCGAGCGAGATGATCTTCATGAACTTCTTCTCGCGCAGCTCACGGCCGACGGGGCCGAAGATACGGGTGCCGCGAGGGTCGCCGTCGTTCTTCAGAATGACGGCGGCGTTCTCGTCGAAGCGGATGTACGAGCCGTCCGGACGGCGGCGCTCCTTGACGGTGCGAACGATGACCGCCTTGACGACGTCACCCTTCTTCACGTTGCCACCGGGGATCGCGTCCTTGACGGTGGCGACGATGACGTCACCGATGCCCGCGTAGCGGCGACCGGAGCCACCGAGCACACGGATGCAAAGGATTTCCTTCGCACCAGTGTTGTCGGCGACGCGCAGTCGCGACTCCTGCTGGATCACGTCTATCTCCTGATTGTCTGCCGGTTCCCTCCGGGAGTTGACCGGAGAGCCTGGCGGAACCGTCCTGCGGATTTACCCCGCAGGAATTACTTGCGCCTCTTCGGGCGAGAACCCACGCCGGGGTCCGGGACGGAGCCCCGGCGGGGGTCAGCGGGGGCAGGGCCCCCGCTTGATTACTTCGCCTTCTCGAGGATCTCGACGACGCGCCAGTGCTTCGTGGCGGACAGCGGCCGGGTCTCCATCAGGAGGACACGGTCGCCGACGCCGGCGGCGTTCTGCTCGTCGTGCGCCTTGAGCTTGCTCGTGCTGCGGATGACCTTGCCGTACAGGGCGTGCTTCTTGCGGTCCTCGACGGCGACGACGACGGTCTTGTCCATCTTGTCGCTGACGACGATGCCCTCACGGGTCTTGCGGAATCCGCGCGCCTCGGTGTTCGTCTCAGTCACGTTGTTCTCGCTCATCAGGCGTTCTCCACCGTTTCGATGCCCAGCTCACGCTCGCGCATCAGGGTGTAGATCCGCGCGATGTCCTTGCGGACCGCCTTCAGACGGCCGTGGTTCTCGAGCTGTCCGGTCGCCGCCTGGAAGCGGAGATTGAACAGCTCTTCCTTGGCCTCGCGGAGCTTCGCAAGAAGCTCCTCGTTGCCCAGCTCGCGCAGCTCGGACGCCTTGGTACCGGCCGACATCACGCTTCACCTGCCTCGCGCTTGACGATCCGGCACTTCATCGGCAGCTTGTGGGCGGCGCGAGTCAGGGCCTCACGGGCGATCTTCTCGTTGGGGTACGACAGCTCGAACATCACGCGTCCGGGCTTGACGTTGGCGATCCACCACTCCGGCGAACCCTTACCGGAACCCATGCGGGTCTCGGCAGGCTTCTTGGTGAGGGGACGGTCCGGGTAGATGTTGATCCAGACCTTGCCACCACGCTTGATGTGACGCGTCATGGCGATACGAGCGGCCTCGATCTGACGGTTCGTCACATACGCCGGGGTGAGCGCCTGGATGCCGTACTCGCCGAACGCAACCGACGTGCCACCCTTGGCAGCGCCGTCGCGCTTGGGGTGGTGCTGCTTGCGGTGCTTGACCCTACGGGGGATCAGCATGTCGGTCAGGCCTCCGTTCCGGTGCTCTCAGCCGGAGCAGCCGCGGGGGCCTCGGCCTTGGGGGCCTCGGCGCCGGCAGCCTGCTGCGGCTTGCGACCGCGCCGCTCGCCACCGCGGCCACCACGGGCCGGGCGGTCGGCACCACCGCGGGCCGGGCGGTTACCCGCACGGGCAGCGGCGTTCTCGGCGCGGACCTCGGCGATGTTCTTGACGTCGCCCTTGTAGATCCAGACCTTCACACCGATGCGGCCGAAGGTCGTCTTGGCCTCGAAGAAGCCGTAGTCCACGTTCGCGCGGAGCGTGTGCAGGGGCACACGGCCCTCGCGGTAGAACTCCGAGCGGGACATCTCGGCGCCGCCGAGGCGGCCACCGCACTGGATCTTGATGCCCTTGGCGCCGGCCTTCATGGCGGACTGCATGCTCTTGCGCATGGCCCGACGGAAGGAGACGCGGGAGGACAGCTGCTCGGCGACGGCCTGAGCAACCAGCTGAGCGTCGGTCTCGGGGTTCTTGACCTCGAGGATGTTCAGCTGGACCTGCTTGCCCGTCAGCTTCTCCAGCTGACCGCGGATCTTGTCGGCCTCCGCACCGCGGCGGCCGATGACGATGCCCGGACGCGCGGTGTGGATGTCCACGCGGACACGGTCACGGGTGCGCTCGATCTCCACCTTGGAGATACCGGCGCGCTCCATGCCGGACGTCAGCATCCGACGGATGGCGACGTCTTCCTTGACGTAGTCCTTGTACAGCTTGTCGGCGTACCAGCGGGACTTGAAGTCCGTGGTGACACCGAGCCGGAACCCATGCGGGTTAACCTTCTGGCCCATTACCGGGTTCCTTCCTTGCTGCTGACGACCACGGTGATGTGGCTGGTCCGCTTGCGGATCCGGTAGGCACGGCCCTGGGCACGCGGCCGGAACCGCTTCAGGGTCGGACCCTCGTCGACGTACGCCTCGCTGATGAACAGCGAGTTGGCGTCCGTGTGGTCGTAGTTGTGCGCGGCGTTGGCGATGGCGCTGTCGAGCACCTTGCCGACGGGCACGGAAGCGGCCTGCGGGGCGAATCGCAGGACCGCCTGAGCCTCCGTGGCGTCCATGCCACGGATAAGGTCCACCACGCGGCGGGCCTTCATGGGCGTGACGCGGATGTACCGCGCCTGGGCCCTGGCTTCCATGGTTGTCCCTCTCAGTTACTTACGTGTCTGAATGCGATCCGCGGTTAGCGGCGCTTCGACTTCCGGTCGTCCTTGACGTGACCCCGGAAGGTGCGCGTCGGCGAGAACTCGCCGAGCTTGTGGCCGACCATCGACTCGGTGACGAACACCGGGATGTGGGTCTTGCCGTTGTGCACCGCGAGCGTGTGGCCGAGCATGGCCGGCACGATCATGGAGCGACGGGACCAGGTCTTGATGACGTTCTTGGTGCCTGCTTCGTTCTGGGCGTCCACCTTCTTGATCAGGTGGTCGTCGACGAAGGGCCCCTTCTTGAGACTGCGCGGCATCTAAACCCGCTCCTAGCGCTTCTTGTTCGTCTTGCGGCGGCGGACGATGTACTTGTTCGACGCCTTCTTGGGCGAACGAGTACGACCTTCCTTCTGACCCCAGGGGCTGACCGGGTGGCGACCACCGGAGGTCTTGCCCTCACCACCACCGTGGGGGTGGTCAACCGGGTTCATCGCCACACCGCGGACGGTCGGGCGGACGCCCAGCCAGCGCTTGCGGCCGGCCTTGCCCCAGTTGATGTTGCTCTGCTCGGCGTTGCCGACCTCACCGACGGTGGCGCGGCAGCGCACGTCGACCAGGCGGATCTCACCGGAGGGCATGCGGAGGTGGGCGTAGGCGCCCTCCTTCGCGAGCAGCTGCACGGAGGCACCGGCGGAGCGGGCGAACTTGGCACCGCCACCGGGACGGAGCTCGATCGCGTGGATCGTGGTACCGACCGGGATGTTGCGGAGGGCCAGGTTGTTGCCCGGCTTGATGTCGGCCCCGGGACCGTTCTCGACGCGGTCACCCTGCTGCAGGTTGCGCGGGGCGAGGATGTAGCGCTTCTCGCCGTCGGCGTAGTGCAGCAGCGCGATGCGCGCGGTGCGGTTGGGGTCGTACTCGATGTGCGCGACCTTCGCCGGCACGCCGTCCTTGTCGTGACGACGGAAGTCGATCACGCGGTAGGCGCGCTTGTGTCCGCCACCCTGGTGGCGAACGGTCACACGACCGGCGTTGTTACGGCCGCCCTTGCTGTGCAGGGGGCGGACCAGCGACTTCTCCGGCGTGGACCGCGTGATCTCGACGAAGTCGGCGACGCTGGAACCACGACGGCCCGGCGTAGTCGGCTTGTACTTGCGGATTCCCATTTCTCAGTCCTCGTCCGATATCGGACGATCCGACCCGCTTACGCGGTCGGACCGCCGAAGATGTCGATACGGTCGCCCTCGGCGAGGGTCACGATCGCGCGCTTCGTCGCGGAGCGCTGGCCGAAGCCGGTGCGGGTCCGCTTGCGCTTGCCCTGGCGGTTGATCGTGTTGACCCCGGTGACCTTGACCGAGAAGACCGACTGGACGGCCTGCTTGATCTGGGTCTTGTTGGCGCCGGGCGCGACGATGAACGTGTACTTGTTCTCGTCGAGGAGCGCGTAGCTCTTCTCCGACACGACCGGCTTGATCAGGACGTCACGGGGGTCCGTGTACGCCTTGCTCGCCGGGGTGACGACGGTGTTCTTGCCCTCGGTGGCGTGGCGACGCGCCTTGGCGACGCGCGCGGCCTTGGCGGCCTTGGCCGCCTTCGAGGCGATGGAGGGGTGACGGACGGCCATCAGACCTCAGTCCCTTCGGTGTCGTTGGCCTTCGGGCCGGCGACGAAGGACTCGAGAGCGGCCTGGGTGAAGACCACGTCGTCCGAGACGATCACGTCGTACGTGTTCAGCTGGCCCGGCTCCAGGATGTGCACCTGGGGCAGGTTACGGGCGGAGAGCCACGCGGCCTCGTCCGAGCGCTCGACGACCAGGAGCAGGTTCTTGCGCTCCGAGATCTTGCCGAACAGGCTCTTGGCGGCCTTGGTGGACGGGTTCTCGCCCTCGATCACGCCGGAGACGACGTGGATGCGGTTGTGACGGGCCCGGTCGGTGAGGGCGTGGCGCAGGGCCGCGGCCTTCATCTTCTTCGGGGTCCGCTGCGAGTAGTCACGCGGCTGCGGGCCGTGGACGACGCCACCACCGGCGAACTGGGGCGCGCGGGTCGAGCCCTGACGGGCGCGGCCGGTGCCCTTCTGGCGGTACGGCTTCTTGCCGCCACCGCGAACCTCGCCACGGGTCTTGGTCTTGTGCGTGCCCTGACGGGCAGCGGCGTTCTGCGCGACGACGACCTGGTGGATCAGCGGGATGCTGACCTTCTCCACGCCGAAGATCTCCGCGGGGAGCTCGACGCTTCCGGTCTTCTCGCCGGCAGGCGAAAGGATGTCAACAGTGCTCATCGGTACCTCAGGCCCCCTTGGCCGCGGTGCGGACCAGGACGAGGCCGCCGTTCGGACCGGGAACCGCGCCCTTGATGAGCAGCAGACCCTTCTCCGCGTCAACGGCGTGGACGGTCAGGTTCTGGGTGGTGACCCGCTCGTTGCCCATGCGACCCGCCATGCGGAGGCCCTTGAACACGCGGCCCGGGGTGGCGCAGCCACCGATGGAACCGGGAGAGCGGTGCTTGCGCTGGGTGCCGTGTCCGGCGCCGAGGCCCTTGAAGTTGTGACGCTTCATGACACCGGCGAAGCCCTTGCCCTTGCTCTTGCCGGTGACGTCGACCTTCACGCCGGCCTCGAACACCTCAGCGGTGATCTCCTGGCCCAGCGTGTACTCGGAGGCGTCCGCGGTGCGGATCTCGACGAGGTGGCGACGGGGGGTGACGTCGGCCTTGGCGAAGTGGCCCTTGAGGGGCTTGTTCACCTTGCGCGGGTCGATCTCGCCGAAGGCGATCTGGACCGACTCGTAACCGTCGGCGTCGTTGGTACGAACCTGGGTCACGACGTTGGGGCCGGCCTTGACGACGGTGACCGGAACAACGCGGTTGTTCTCGTCCCACACCTGCGTCATGCCGAGCTTCTCGCCCAGGATGCCCTTGATCTGCTTAGCCATTCTCAGATCACCGCCCTCAGAGCTTGATCTCGATGTCGACACCGGCCGGGAGGTCGAGTCGCATCAGAGAGTCAACGGTCTTGGGGGTGGGGTCGAGAATGTCGATCAGGCGCTTGTGCGTGCGCATCTCGAAGTGCTCGCGCGAGTCCTTGTACTTGTGCGGCGACTTGATGACGCAGTACACGTTCTTCTCAGTGGGCAGCGGCACCGGGCCCGCGACCGACGCACCAGTGCGAGTCACCGTCTCGACGATCTTCTTCGCCGAGGAGTCGATGACCTCGTGGTCGTAGGCCTTGAGCCGGATGCGGATCTTCTGTCCCGCCATGGCTACTCAGTAGTCCTGTCTCTCTAACGCTCTGGAACCCGGTGTTCCCTTGCGGCCGTCCTCCGACCCACGCGGTCGGGCGTGTCGCGCTTCCGCTGACACAGATGTCCCTTGTTCGAACATCCCTTGCGCGGGAACGCGGCCCTACCGGAACCGCAGGCCGGGGGCGGAGGCCCACCGGGTGCCTGGCCGGCGCTGCGCCACACTTCCCGGAAGATTCCCGTACGTCCGCTCCAGCGCTGCCGTGAGGCAGTTAGAGCGACGAGTACTGTGGGACTCGCTTCCGGTCCCCCCGGCGGGAGGCGTGCAGCATCAACACTCGACCGAGCAACTCCGACAGTCTGCCATATGGGGAAGGGCCTCCGCCAATCGAGCCGGAGAGATTACCCCCAGAGTGACCGAGGTCAAACCAGACCACGGAGAAGGCGTACGCGCCCGTGTCGCCGGACGCGGGCACCTGCCGCCGTCCGGCACCGACGTGGAGCAGGACGCGCTCAGCCCCGCACCGACGTGCGCTCCACCGGGGTCGCCCAGTGGGCCGTGCCAAGGCACAGGGCGAGCGCGGCGGTCAGAAGCAGGACGACTGCCGGGTCCACCGCCGCGTCGAGGAGCCAGGCACCCAGCATGCCGCCCGTGAACATCGCGCCGACCGAGGCGAGACGGCGGCCCTCGTGGCGGGCGCCGGAGCCGATGCGGGTGTCTGCGGTCGGCGGGAGGCCGCTGAGGAGGGCGGTCAGGGCGCGGGTGGACAGGGTGGTGGGCACATCCGGGACCGATGCCCTGAGCGCGGTGACGTTGCGGAGACCCATGGCCCCGGCGACCAGCGCGATCACCGCGAAGTGACGTCCGGTCGACGGCTCGCCCGACCCGGTCGGCGGGTGGATGCCGGTGCGCCACGCGAGCAGCGCGCCCAGCCCCAGCAGCACCGCCTCGGCGAGCAGCGCGACCACGAACCAGCGGTTGCCCCGCCGGTCCACCTCCGACTCCAACCGGGAGCCGAGCACCGTGCCCACGGCGAAGCCGGCGATGGACACGCCGGACGCGGCCGGGGAGAGGTCGGTGGCGCCGGCGAGAGCGAAGGCGAGGAACAGCAGGTTTCCCTTCTGCACCGCGGTGAACACCGGTCCCAGGACGAGGAAGCTGACGGCCTCGATCATGCCGGTCGTCAGGGTGAGCGCCATCATCACCGAGGTGAGTGCGACACCCGCTCGGGGTTTCATGGCGGGACCCTAAGACCGGTTAATCCATTGGCCCGCCGTCGCCACGCGCTCCTACGCTGATCAGGCACGCCGGCGCTGATCAGGCACGCCGGTACGCCGGTGGGGCGGCTGGTCGGAGGTCCCGGACGGCGATCGGGCGGGGGACATCCATCATGCGTACGCACTATCCGCGGACCCGGCATCTGCCCTGGTCCCCCGGCGCGTCCTCGGACGATCTCCGGGTCACGGACCTGTCCGGGCTGCGCGGGCGCGAGGTGGTCGTGACGGAGAAGCTCGACGGCGAGAACACGACGCTGTACGCCGACGGCCTCCATGCCCGGTCGCTCGACTCCGCCCACCACCCCTCCCGCACCTGGGTCAAGGCGCTCCAGGCACGGGTCGGGCCGTCCATCCCGGAGGGCTGGCGGGTGTGCGGGGAGAACATGTTCGCCCGGCACTCGCTCGCGTACGAGGACCTGGAGAGCTGGTTCTACGGCTTCTCGGTGTGGGACGCCGAGGGTCGCTGCCTCGACTGGGACCGCACGGTCCGCTTTCTGCGGGGGCTCGGGGTCCCGGTGCCGCGGGTGCTGTGGCGGGGCGAGTTCGACGAGCGGGCGCTCCGGGCGCTGCGGCTGGACCTCGGGCGGCAGGAGGGGTACGTCGTCCGGGTCGCGGACGGCTTCGGCGCGGCGGAGTTCGGGGCGCGTGTGGCCAAGTGGGTGCGGGCCGGGCACGTCCGGACGGACACGCACTGGATGCACGCGGCGGTCGTCGAGAACGGGCTGGGCGCGCGGGCCTCCCTGTGGGACGTGCGCTCGGGGGTCCGTGTCGACGCCGAGGCGCTGACGGAGGCGGTCGGGCTGCCCGGCGCGGGGGACATGGGGGACGCGGAGGCTCTGGCGCGCTTCGACGCGGCCGGGTTCACCGGGGACGACCGGCTCGTCGGGGCCCTCGCCGCGCTGCTCCACGCCCGGCACGGGCAGCGGGGGTGGCTCGCGGCGCGGCTCGCCGGGGTCGTGGGCCTGCCGCTCGCACGGCGCGTGGCGGATCTCGTCGGGCTGCACCCGGCGCTGCACCGGCCGTATCCGGACGAGGACCGGCGGACGGGCCTGGTGCGGATGTCGTACGCCGCCGATCTCGGGCTGCTGCACGCGGTCGCCCGCGCCACGGCGGAGACGGACGAGGCCCGGGACCAGGCGGAGTGGTCCCTGCTGCATGCGGAGGAGATCGGCCGCCCGGAGTGGGACGTGCTGCGGGGGGCCTTCGCCGACCTGCCCGCCGACGCGGCCGTCCGGTGCCGGGCCGAGGCGCGGGAGGCGTACGCGCGGGGGCGGATCAGCGCGATCGCGGGGGACGGCGGTGATGACGGTAGCGGCGGGAACGGTTCCGCCGGTCGGCGCCGCGCGGTGTCCGAGGAGGCCGTGGCCGCGACCTGGCGGTGGCGTTCGGGGAACTTCCCGAAGCTGATCCAGCTGGTGGGGCCGGCGGGCAGCGGCAAGAGCTCGTTCGCGCGCCGACTGCCGGACGTGGACGTGTACGTCTCGCTGGACGACCTGCGCGCGGCCCGGGGGTCGCGCGCCGATCAGCGGGCCAACGGGGAGGTGCTGCGCGCGGGGCTCGACCGGCTGGACGCGGCGCTGGCCGCCGGGGGGACGGTGGTGTGGGACGCCACGTCGCTCACCCGGCAGCAGCGCTCGCTCGTGCACGCGGTCGCCCACCGCCGGGACGCCCTGCTCACCCACGCCGTGGTCCTCGTCGACGAGGACGAGCTGGTGCGGCGCAACGCCCGCCGGGAACACCCGGTGCCGCCGGAGGTGCTCACCGCGCAGGTGCGCCGGTTCAGCCCGCCGTACCCCGGCGACGCCCATCGCACCTGGTACGTCGGGGCGAGTGGGACCGTAGAGGAAGAGGTCTGAGGACGTGCGTACGAGCGAGGAGATCTACCACCGGGTGCGCTGGGACGCCCGCTTCGACCCGGCCCGCTTCGTGCTGGGCGTGATGCAGCGCGGCGCCGATCCCAAGCGCGTCCCGCTGCCCGTGTTCGTGCCGGGCGGCGAGATCCCGTGGCACCGGGTGTTGTTCTTCGAGGCCGACGGCGAGGTGGTGTGGGACCGGACCACCGGCGTGGACCGTATCGACGCGACGGACGCCGGGCGCGTGCGGGAGGCCCGGCGGCTGCGGGCGCCGTTCTTCACGCCCCGCACGCCTCACGTCTGGGACGACGTGGCGGAGGACTGGGTGCCCGCGCCACCGGGAGCCCCGGAGGGGCCCGGCGGCTCACCCGCGCCGACCGACGCCGTACGCGTCCTGACCTGGAACACCCTCTGGGACCGGTACGACGCCGACCTCATCGACAGTGCCCGGCGGCGGCCGCTGCTGCTGCGGGCGCTGCGCGAGGCCGACGCGGACGTGATCGCGCTGCAGGAGGTCGAGGCGGAGCTACTGGCCATGCTGCTGCGGGAGTCCTGGCTCCGGGCGGGCTGGACGCTCGGCACGGACCCTCGCGGCCGTGACGTGGACGAGTGCGGTCTGCTGCTGCTGAGCCGGCTGCCGGTGCGGGAGGCGGCGTATCACGCGCTGGGCCCGCACAAGGGGGTGACCGCCGTGGTCGTGGAGACGGACGGCGGGCCCCTGGCCGTGGCGGCGACCCATCTCAGCAGCGACCACTCCGTGGACGGCGCCGGTCGCCGTACGGCCGAACTCTCCCGTATGGCCGAGGGGTTGGCCGGTCTGGACGCCGAGCTGGTCCTCGTGGGCGACTTCAACGACGGCGGTGACACACCGCAGGTCACCCTCGGGATGCGGGACGCGTGGAGCGAGGCGCACGGCCCCGGGGACTTGACGCCGACCTTCGACCCCGGCGCCAATCCCCTCGCCGCGATCTCCTCCCTGAGCGGCCGGGCCTCCCGGCTGGACCGGGTGCTTCTGCGCTCGGCGGGCGAGGGCCTGCGTGTGCGCCGGGCCGAGCTGTACGGCGACCGGCCCACGGCGGAGGGTCTCCACATCTCCGACCACTACGGCGTACGGGTGGAGCTGGCGCGGGACACGTCCGTATCCGCCGCCGACGTCTGCGACGCCACGCCGACGGCCCGTACGGCACTGGCGTGGCTGCCGCCCGACGACCTGTGGCCGCCGTTGCAGGACATCCGCCGGGCTCACGACCCGCAGATCCACCGCTGGCCACCGCACGTCAACGTGCTTTTCGGCTTTGTACCGGAACACGCCTTCGAGGAGGCGGCGGCCGTGCTGGCGTCGGCGCCGACCGCCGCGTTCGACGCCCGGCTGGAGGGCGTGCACTGGTTCGGACACCGGGACGACGCGACGGTCTGGCTCGACCCGGCGGCGGCCGGCGAGGGGCCGTGGGCCGAGCTGCACCGCACCCTGGCGAGCCGCTTCCCCCGCTGTCACGGCCGCCGTCACGGCTTCACCCCGCACCTCAGCCTGGGCCGCACCACCGACCCGAACGCCCTGGCCGCCGACTGCGCGGCCCGGCTGGCGCCAATGCCGGTCCGTGTCGGCGAACTGGCCCTGCTGTCCCGACGCGGGGACGAGCCGATGCGGGTGCGGGGCCGGCTGAAGCTGGGCACGGGTGAGGTGCGCTGGGAGCGGGAGGAGACCCCGCACCCCGAGCCTCGGGAGGAGATGCCGGGTGCGGACGAGACGGCCGAACCGCCGGGTGCGGACGAGACGGCCGACACCGCCGTGGCCGACCGCCTCGCCCGCCGCATCTCGGCCGCCCTCCCCCACGGCGTCGTCCACGTCGTCGGCTCCCGGCGCATGGGCTGCGCGCTGCCGGGCGCCGACCTGGACCTGGTCGCGGCCCTCCCCGGCTGCGTCGAACTCGCCTCGCTGCGAGCGGAGTTGACAGCGGCGCTCCCGGACGCGACCGGGGTGCGGGAGGTGGTCGGCGCCCGGGTGCCAGGGCTGCGGCTGCGGCTCGACGGGACGGACGTCGACCTGGTGGTCGTGGCCACGGGCTCGCTGGACCCCGCAGAGGCGGTGGACCGCCGGGACGAACTGGGCGAGGCGGCGGCCACGG
>NZ_LIQX01000198.1 GCF_001418475.1 Streptomyces ossamyceticus
GGGAAGGGGGGCCGGGGAGACGGGTCGGTCACGACGCCGGGTCGAGCCCCGCTCGCAGCGCGGCGACCGCCCGTCCGGTGATCTCCTCGGGGTCGCCCGAGACGTCGACCTCGACACCCGCCTCGTCCGCCCCCAGCGGTTGCAGCGTGGCGAACTGCGAGTCGAGCAGCGCGGTCGGCATGAAGTGCCCCTGCCGGTGCGCCATACGGTCCTCGATCAGCGCCCGGTCACCAGCGAGGTGCACGAACACCAGACCGGGCGCGGTGGACCGCAGCCGGTCCCGATAGGCCCGCTTCAGCGCCGAGCAGCTGACCACCCCGCCGAGCCCGGCCCGGCCGCGCGCCCAGGCGCCGATGGCGTCCAGCCACGGCCACCGGTCCGCGTCGTCCAGCGGTGTCCCGGCCGACATCTTCGCGATGTTGGCCTCGGGGTGGAAGTCGTCGCCCTCGGCGTACGGAACGCCGAGCCGGGTCGCGAGCAGGGGACCGATCGTCGTCTTGCCGGTCCCCGCCACGCCCATCACCACGACGACGGGAAGGGTGCGCATCGCTACCTCGCTGTCCTCGTCGACATCTGGGACGTCGGTCGACGTCGACGACACTGAAGCCCATTAGGTACGACTAATTCAAGCCCTTGCGTCAAATAAACCTGACTTTTTCCAAGCCCTCTTCGCCTCGTACCCTGATCCCCATGACCACACCGGGCCGGGGGCTGCACGGCCGAGTACTGGACACGCTCGGCCCGGCGATCACGGCGGGTGAGTACCCGCCGGGCAGCGTCCTGCGCACCGATGAACTCGCCCAGCGGTTCGAGGTGTCGCGTTCCGTGATGCGGGAGGCGGTGCGGGTGCTGGAGTCGATGCACCTGGTCGAGTCCCGCCGCCGGGTGGGGGTGACCGTCCGCCCGGCCGCCGCCTGGAACGTCTACGACCCGCAGGTCATCCGCTGGCGTCTCGCGGGCGCCGACCGCCCCCGCCAGTTGCGTTCGCTGACCGTCCTGCGCTCGGCGGTCGAGCCGGTCGCCGCGGCCCTTGCCGCGACCCACGCCACCGCCGAGCAGTGTGCCGCGATCACCGAGTGCGCGATCGGCATGGTCGCCCACTCACGCGGACACAAACTGGAGGGCTACCTCCTCCACGACGTCGCCTTCCACCGGCTGATCCTCACCGCCTCCGGCAACGAGATGTTCGCCCGCCTCGGCGACGTCGTCGAGGAGGTCCTCGCGGGCCGTACCCACCACGAGGTCATGTTCGACGACCCGGACCCCGCCGCCGTCACTCTCCACGTCCAGGTCGCCGAGGCCATCCGCGAGGGCGACGCCACCCGCGCCGAACACCTCACCCGCGAGATCACCGAGGGCGCCCTGAAGGAACTCGACATACTGGCCCCTTGAGGCCCGCGGCTACAGCTCCGGCAACGGGTCACCGACGCCGGGGGAGTGTCGTTCCTCCAGCCAGTACAGGTAGACGCGGAGATCGTCCGCGAGCCCGCCGGCGATGTAGGCCTCGAAGTCCCGCACGGCCAGGGCGATTCCCTGCCCCGACCCGGCGTCGAACTCGTCCCACTCGCTCCTCCGGCCGGCCAGGTACTCCGTGACCCGCCCCCGATCACGCCACCACTGCCGCACGAGGCCCGGCGTCCACCAGGCGTCCCCGTCACAGCCGTATCCGGCGAACGGGTCGCTCTCGGCTGCCTCGACCAGCCGGGCCGTCTCCGCGACCGTCCTCGGCTGACGGAAGACGTACTCGGTGGCGTGGTCGCCCCCGTAGAGCACGTGGCCGGGTGCGTGCAGCCGCCCGGTCCAGCACGTGTCGGTGTCCCCGCCGTACAGCGGCCCCGGCACGTTCAGCCACAGCCGGTCGTCCCACTGTCCCTTGAACGAGTCGCGGTGGTCACCGATCACGCTCAGCGGGTCGAAGTACCGGGTCATGACTCCAGGAACTCCCCGTCCACGTACACCCACGCCCCGGCCACCCGCTCGAAGCGGCTGCGTTCGTGCAGGGCGCCGCCGTGGAACGAGGCGCGGAAGGTGACCGTGCCGGTGGTGTGGAACGCCGAACCCTCGCTCGTGCCCAGGATCTCCAGGCCGGTCCAGCGCATGCCCGGGTCGAGGTCGAGGTGCGCCGGACGTGTGCGCGGATGCCAGGTCCGCAGGAGGTACGCCTCGTCCTCGACGACGAAGGCGCTGTACCGGGACCGCATCAGGGCCTCGGCGGTCGCGGCGCCGGCCGGCCCGGCGTGGAAACGGCCGCAGCAGTCCGCGTACGTGCCCGGAAGACCGCACGGGCACGGACCGGCCGCCCTCGACGGCACCCCGCCGGGAGCCGAGGAACTGGCGGCGGACCGGGACGAGGGCTTCGAACGGCCCTTGGGGCTGCGACGCGACGACATGACCGCCATTCTGCCCGCCCCCGGCAC
>NZ_LIQX01000199.1 GCF_001418475.1 Streptomyces ossamyceticus
AGCAGGTCGGCGGCGCCGACCGGCACGAGGGCGCCGCGTATGTGCTCTGGGGCTCGGCGAGAGGGCTCAGGACGGGGCTGACGGTTGCCAAGGGTGGCCCCGGACAGCGGCTCGGCCGGCTGGTCACCTCCGGGGACTACGACGGCGACGGCGACCGGGACCTCGTGCTCGCCGTGAGCGGCGAGGAGGGCGGCGCCACGGTCCTGCGGCCGGGTCCGCTCACCGCCGCCGCACCCACGACGCTCGTCGAGGGCTACGACTTCGGTGACGCCCGCGCGCTGAGCACCGCGGACTTCGACGGCGACGGCAGGGACGACCTGGCCGTCACCTACAAGGGCCTGGAGATCTCGGGCACCCGTGTCCGTTCCCTGGCGCCCGGCGGCTGGACGACGCGCTGGCAGGCCGCCGACTTCGGCTCCGCGCTCGCCGCCGGCGACTTCGACGGCGACGGCCGCACGGACCTGGCGATCGGCGAGGTGCTGCCCGACCCCGAGGCGGAGGGCGCGTACTGCGCGGACCGGCTCGGCGGCGCCCTCGCCACGGTGTACGGGGCGCCGGGCACCACGCTCGGCGGCGGGGTCACCTGCACCACCCAGTCCTCCCCCGGCGTGGGCGGCACGGCGGAGGCCGAGGACAACTTCGGTGCCGCGCTGGCCGTCGTGGACCTCGACGGCAGCGGGCCCGACTCCCTGCTGGTGGGCGCGAGCCACGAGGCGGTGGGGTCGGCGGCCCGCGCGGGCGCGTACTGGGAGCTGGAGGCGGGTGGCGACCGGGTCTTCACCGGTCCGGCCTTCACACAGAGCTCCGCCGGGGTGCCGGGCACGGCCGAGGAGGGCGACCTGTTCGGGGCGGCGGTGGCGGCGGCCGACTTCGACGCGGCGAAGTACGACGACCACGTGATCGGCGCGCCCGGCGAGAACGCCCCCGCGGGCGCCCTCTGGTACCGCCCGTCGGCGGGCGACGCCTCCCGTCTCCCCGCGGTGTCGCTGACACCGGCGAAGCTCGGGTTGACGGGAGCGGCGGGGTACGGGGCGGTGCTCGGCAGGTGAGCCGTGCGGGGCGCGGGAAGTGAGTGGGAAGGTAAGAGGTTCCCGGCGCCCCACCGGTTCCACCCGTCACAGAAATTTCTCGAACTCCCGTACAACCCTCGCGTGCCTCCGGCGGTCTCCTGTTCGCCGACTTCCCCGTGAACCCCGGACGAACTACGGGCGAACGCGGACAGGAAGGGCACCCCATTGACTGCGGACGTCTGCCAGACGTCCCGCATGCAGCAGGAGATTCCCGCATGCACAAGCATCTGCGACTCGCCCTCGCGACGGCCTCCGCGGCCGCGCTGACGGGCGGTCTGCTCACGTTCACGGCCGCGACGGCGACGGCGGCCGACTCGGTCCACCACCCGGTGGCGGACTTCAACGACGACGGTTACGGCGACGTGGCCTACTCGGCCGGCTACGCCACTGTCGGCGGCAAGAAGGACGCCGGCCAGATCGTCGCCCTGTACGGCTCCGCGACCGGTGTGACGTCCACGAAGCACACCACGATCAGCCAGAATTCCCCGGGCGTGCCCGGCAGTGCCGAGACGAACGACGCGTTCGGCTGGGTCAGCGCCTACGGCGACTTCAACGGCGACGGATACGACGACCTCGCCGTGTCGGCGTCGTACGAGGACGTCGACGGTGACGCCGACGGCGGCACGGTCCTCATCGTGTGGGGCTCGGCGAACGGCCTGTCCGGCGCCACCACGCTGAAGGACCCGGCGACCTCCTCCCACGACCGCTGGGGCACCGCCCTCGCGGCCGGCGACTTCGACGGCGACGGCAAGGAGGACCTGGCGGTCGGCTCCTCGTCGAACCGCGTGTACGTGTTCAAGGGCGGCATCACCAAGTCCGGCACCTATGGCGGGCGCTACAGCTTCACCACGGACATCCAGTCCGGCGGCGGCTCCGGCACCCTGGTGCTCACCGCGGGCGATGTCAACGGCGACCAGCGGTCCGACCTCGTGGTCGACGGCTACGAGACGGACAGCGACTGGCACTACAACACCAACTGGTACGTCCCCGGCAGCGCTTCCGGTCTCGACGCCTCGGACGCCAAGGAGCTGAAGCGCGGCGTCATCACCGGCATCGGCGACATCAACGGTGACGGCTTCGGCGACATCGTCACCGGCCAGGACTGGGACCCGTCGAAGGACGGCAGTGAGCCGTCCGTGCCCGAGTCGTCCACCGGCGGCAAGGTGCATATCCTCTACGGCTCGGTGGACGGCCCGGCCACCACGGTCGCGGTCACACAGAACAGCGGCAACGTCCCCGGTTCCTCCGAGCGCGGCGACTGGTTCGGCAGTGAGCTGTCCCTCGGCGACATCAACGGGGACGACAAGACGGACCTGGTCGTCGCCGCCTCCGGCGAGAACGTCGGCGACGTCGTCAACGCCGGCGCGGTCACCGTCCTCTACGGCTCGGAGGCCGGCCTGAACGTCTCCTCCGGCTACCAGTACTTCGCCCAGTCCACGGCCGGAGTCCCCGGCTCGGACGAGAAGGACGACCGGTTCGGCGGCGAGGTGAAGCTCACCGACGTCACCGGCGACGGCAGGGCGGACCTGACGGTCGGCGCGTACGGCGAGAACGACTTCAACGGTTCGCTGGTCTACCTGCCCTCCAACGGCACGAAGATCACCACGGTCGGCTCCCGCTCTCTGGCACCGTCCGCGGTCGGCGTCTCCACGGACGCGTACCCGCACTTCGGCGCCAACGCGGCCAACTGACGTACCCCACTCAGGAGTTGGGCCCGCATCCGGCAAGGATGCGGGCCTTCTCCCCTTCCCCCCTCGGGAGCCCACCATGCGCACCCGCCCCTTCCTCCTCGCCGCGGCCCTCACCACCGGCCTGCTGACGGCGCTCCCGGCGGCACCGGCCGCCGCCGCTCCGGCGCGATACGCCGACGACTTCGACGGCGACGGCTATCGCGATGTCGCCGTGGGTGCCGCGGGCGCGGTGGTGGCCGGGAAGCAGACCGCCGGCGCGGTGGTCGTGCTGTACGGCTCGCCGTCCGGGCCGTCCGCGGCCAGGCGCGCGGTGATCACGCAGAACTCGCCCGGCGTGCCGGGCAGGGCCGAGGAGGGCGACCAGTTCGGCGCCGCCCTCACCTCGGGCGACCTCGACGGCGACGGGTACGCGGACCTGGTCGTCAGCTCGCTCAACGAGAGCCTCGGCAACCATGACGGCGTCGGCACCGCCACCATCCTGTGGGGCGGCGCGTCGGGCCTGTCGGGCGGCGCGCGGGTGCCGCAGCCGGACTGGCTCACCGAGGACGGCGGCTACGCCACCGGCCTCGCCGCGGCCGACTTCGACGGTGACGGCGACACGGACCTGACGGTCACCAGCCGACCCACCACCCGTGTCTACGAGGGCCCCTGGAAGCGCACGGGCGCCCCGAAGGTCGAGTACGACATCGACGAACTCGGCTCCACGCAGACCGTCATCACGGGGGACCTGAGCGGCGACGGCGCGGCCGAGCGGCTCTACCCGTTCGGCTTCGACGGCGACGAGGGCGGCGCGATCTACTTCCTCCGCTGGACCGGCACGGGCTACGAGAAGACCGACCTCGACACCGCCGACGGCGACCAGGGGTCGATCGGCGACGTCAACGGCGACGGCTACGGCGACCTGGTCCTCGGCGACATCTCCCGGGGCGCCCACAAGGGCGGCGAGATCACCGTCCGGTACGGCGGGCCGACCGGCCCCGACCCGGCGCGGACGCCGACCACCGTCCACCAGGACACCGCCGGGGTGCCCGGCAAGGGCGAGTCGGACGACTGCTTCGGCTGCGCGCTGGGCGTCGGCGACATCGACGGCGACGGTTACGCGGACGTCGCGGTCGGCGCGCAGAACGAGGACGTCGGCGGCAGGCGGAACACGGGCGCGGTGACCGTGCTGTACGGCTCGGCCGCCGGTCTGACGACAACGGGTGCGGCGACGTACACGCAGGCCACGGCCGGGGTGCCCGGGGCCGCCGAGTCCAAGGACTGGTTCGGCTCGGCCGTCCGCCTGGCCGACGTCGACGGCGACGGCAGGGCCGATCTGGTCCCGACCGCCTACGGCGAGAACGACGCCTCCGGCGCCCTGTGGGTGCTGCGCGGCACGGCCTCGGGGCTGACCACGAAGGGCGCGAGGACGGTCTCCGCCCGCCAGGTCGGCCTGCGCGGCCAGTCCAACTTCGGCTGGACCCTCGCCCCGTGACGCCCCGCCCCGGCCTCATCCCACCTCTCCCGTCTCTCCTGTCTCTCCCATCTCCCCCGCCCCACCTAGCCTCGTCCGACCTGAGGACCTGGCGACCTGAGCATCCGAGGACCTGAGAACAGCCATGCGTCTCCGTACCGCCCCAGCGATCGCGTCCCTCCTCGCGGCCGGTGTGGTCCCCCTGACCCTGGCGGCCCCCGCCCACGCGGTGGGCGCGGCCGCCCCGTACGACTTCGACGGCGACGGCCGCCGCGACCTGGCGATCGGCGCCCCCGGCGCCACGGTCGGCGGGAACGCGAAGGCCGGTGCCGTCTCGGTGGTGTACGGGACCTCCACCGGCCCCGGCACCTCGGCGTACAAGCTGCTCACGCAGAACACCTCCGGTGTGCCCGGCTCCGCGGAGGCCGGTGACGCGTTCGGCTCGGCGCTGGCGTCGGCCGACCTGAACACGGACGGCTACGCGGACCTGCTGGTCGGCGCTCCGGGCGAGGACACCGGGACCGACACCGAAGGGGGCACGGTCGTGATCGTCTGGGGCGGCGCCTCCGGTCTGTCCGGCGCCCGCACCCTCGTCGACCACAACCCGGACGAGGCGGACCGCTACGGGCAGGCGCTCACCACCGGCGACTTCGACGGCGACGGCGACACCGATGTCGCGGTGGGCGGCACCGGCAAGTTCGATCTCGCCCTCGTCGAGGGCCCGTTCGCGAGGACGGGCGACTTCACCGGCGGCCTGTCCACGGCCCTGGCGTACGCCCCCCAGCCGTTCGACGCGACGTACGGCGTCGCGTACCTGTCGGCGGGCGACGTCCAGAACGACGGCACGGACAGCCTCGTCATCCACGGCCGCGCCCAGGGCACCGACGACGCGCTGACGGCCGTGGGCAACGGCGACTACGGCTACTGGCTGGAGTACGTCCCCGGCGGCCAGGTCTCCTCCGTCGGCGACGTGAACGGTGACGGCCACGCGGACATCGTCGTGGGCAACTCCCGCGAGATCTCCGCGGACCCCGCCGGCGCGCTCGGCGGCAGGGTCACCGTGGTGTACGGGCAGGCCGTGACGGACGCCGTGGACGAATCCACCGGCAAGGAGGTCGCCTACACCCAGGCCACCTCGGGTGTCCCCGGCACCGCGAAGGCGGGCGACGCGTTCGGTGCGGGCGTGTCGCTGGGCGACGTGAACGGCGACGGTTTCGCGGACCTGGCCGTGGGTTCCCCCGGTGAGTCCTCGGCCGCCGGCGCGGTGACCGTCCTGTACGGCTCGGCGAACGGCCTCACGACCGCCTCCGCCGCCTCCCTCACCCAGTCGACGTCCGGCGTCCCCGGCTCGTCCGAGTCCGGCGACCGGTTCGGCGCCCGTGTCGTCCTCTCCGACACCACGAAGGACGGCAAGGCCGACCTGGCCGCCGCCGGCACCGGCGAGAACGCGGGCGACGGCGCGATCTGGTGGCTGAAGTCGGCGATAGCGTCGGGGGCGAAGTCCTTCGGCCCGTCGACGGTGGGCGTCTCCACCGCCGGGGCCCCGGCCCTCGGATCGGCCCTGGGCGGCTGACGAAAGCCGATCAAGAATTCACCGAACTCCCGTACAACCCTCCGGCATCTCCAAGGGTCTTCTGCTCGCACACCTCGTACGTCTCTCTGCTCACGCAACACCTGTCACGTCACATGCCGCACGGCATACGGCAGTTGGGCCCGGCCTCGGCCGGCGCGGGCCCCGGCTCCCCTCTGGAGTTCCTCTTGCGCACTCGTCCGTTCCTCGTGGCCGCGGGCCTGCTCACGAGCACGCTCGCGCTGGCCGCGCCCACCGCCCACGCGGCGGGTACGGCCGCCCCGTACGACTTCGACGGCGACGGCTACCGCGACCTGGCGATCGGCGCCCCCGGCGCCACGGTCGGCGGGAAGACGAAGGCCGGCGCGGTCACGGTCGTCTACGGCGGTGCGACGGGGCCCGGCACGGCCAAGTACAGGCTCCTCACGCAGAACACGACCGGTGTGCCGGACAGCGCCGAGACCGGTGACGGTTTCGGCACGGCGGTGGCGTCGGCCGACCTGAACAGGGACGGGTACGCGGACCTGGTCGTCGGCACGCCCGGCGAGGACCGCGGCGGCGACACCGACGACGGCATGGTCCAGGTCGTCTGGGGCGGGAAGTCGGGCCTGTCCGGCTCCCTCACCCTCCTCGGCGGCGGCTCCGACACCGACCGTCTCGGCCAGGCCCTCGCCATCGGCGACTTCGACGACAACGGCAAGGTCGACGTGGCCGCGGGCGGCCGGGGCGCCGTCGACCTCTCCGTCCTCCAGGGCCCGTACACCAGGGCGGGCGGCGCCGACGGAGGGGTGCGGGCCGCGTCGACGGCGAACGCGCCGAAGCCGTTCGACCCGGCGTACGGCGTGGAGTACCTGTCGGCGGGCGACATCAACGGCGAGGGCTTCGACAGCCTGGTCGTGCACGGCCGCAAGAAGGGCACCGACGACGCGCTCACGGCGGTCGCCGACACCCGGATGATCGACTTCCTGAACTGGATGGAGTACGTGCCGGGCGGCTATGTGTCGGCCGTCGGCGACGTCACCGGGGACGGTCGCGCGGACATCCTGATCGGCAACCACCGTGAGCCCTCCGCGGACCCCTCCGGGGCGCTCGGCGGCCGGGCGACGCTCGTCCTGGGCGCCCCCGAGTCGCAGTGGGTCAACGCCCGCGCCATGGCGGCGATCACCCAGGACGCCTCCGGTGTTCCCGGCGCCGCGGAGGTCGGAGACGGCTTCGGCGGCGGCGTCGCCATCGGCGACTTCACCGGCGACGGCTACGGCGACCTGGCGGTGGGCGCCCCCTACGAGTCCTTCGGCGGCACCGAGGACACCGGCACGGTGACCCTCCTGCGCGGCACCGGCACCGGCTACCTGCCGACGGGCGCCCGCACCCTCTCCCAGTCCACCCCCGGCGTCCCCGACGGCGCCGAGTCCGGCGACCGCTTCGGCGCCCGCGTCCTGCTCTCCGACACCACGAAGGACGGCAGGGCCGACCTGAGCGTGGGCGGCACCGGCGAGAACGGCGGCGACGGCGCGCTCTGGTGGCTTAGGTCGGCGACCACGTCGGGGGCGAAGTCCTTCGGCCCCGCGAAGTTCGGCATCCCGACCACCGGCACCCCGGCCTTCGGCGCACCCCTGCGCGGCTGACCGCCCGCGCCCGCACCGACTCCCCCTCACCTTCACTCAAGGAAGACACCTTCATGAAGCGCCCCTTCCGGACCGCCCTGGCCGCGACGACGGTCGCCGCCCTCACCGGCGGCCTCCTCACGATCGTCACGGCCGCCCCGGCGTCCGCCGCCCCCGCCAAGTACGCCGACGACTTCAACGGCGACGGTCACCGCGACTACGCGGCCTTCTCCTACGGCCCCGACGGCGCCAACAAGGGCGGCGGCATCCTCGTCACCTTCGGCACGGCGGACGGCGGCCCGGGCACGAGGACCCAGTTCATCGACCAGGCGAGCGCGGGCGTCCCCGGCGCCGACGAGACCGACGACTTCTTCGGCGCGGTCCGCGCCGCCGCCGACTTCGACAAGGACGGCTACGGCGACCTCGTGGTCTCCGCCGACGGCGAGAACGTCGGCAAGTACAAGAACAACGGCACGGTGACCGTCCTCTGGGGCGGCGCGAAGGGCCTGTCCGGCGGCACGACCGTCCCGTTCAAGGGCCCGAAGGGCGTGTCCGGCCGCGCCGCCGACCTCGCCACCGGCGACTTCAACGGCGACGGCAACCAGGACCTGGCCCTCGTCCGCGACCACAAGACGTACGTCTACCGGGGCGCGATTACCAGGTCGGGCGTGAAGGGCGCGGTGACCGTCCTGGACAGGGACGGCGCGGGCTTCTACTCCACCGCGCTGATCTCCGGCAAGGTCGACAAGGACGGCAAGACCGACCTGGTCGTCATCGGCGACGTCGTCACCGACAAGTACATCGCCTCCGACGCCTGGTTCGTCAAGGGCGGCAGGACGAAGCTGTACCCCGGCAAAACTCTCCGCCTGGAGCGCAAGAACGGCAACGGTGGCGAGGCCTACCGCGGCGGCGACGGCGTCATCGCCGACTTCGACAAGGACGGCTACGGTGACATCGCCATCGGCACGCCCCTGTATGACCGCCACAAGGGCCGCGTGACCATCTGGTACGGCGCCGCCACCGGCCCGTCGGAATCGGCCCGCTTCACCCAGGCCACGAAGGGCGTCAAGGACACCCCCGAGGCGTACGACTCCTTCGGCGATTCCGTCTCCGCCGGCGACGTCGACGGCGACGGCTACCGAGACCTGGCCATCGGCGCGTACGGCGAGAAGCTGGGCACCCAGCCCTACGCCGGCGCCGTCCACGTCCTGTTCGGTTCCAAGTCCGGCCTCACCGGCACGGGTTCGCAGTGGTTCGCCCGCGACACCCCGGGTGTTCCCGGCGGCCTGGAAGACGAGTCCTTCGGCGGCGTGGTCCGCGTCCGCGACACCAACCGCGACGGCAAGGCCGACCTGTACATCTCCGCGAACTACGGCTCACTCGTACTGCGGGGTTCGACGAAGGGCATCACGACGACGGGCGCGCAGCCGGTCAACGGCGACATCATCCCCGGCATGCTGCAGTAACCGCGGCGCCGCACGGTCGTCGGGGCGTGGGCCGAGGCGCACTCGCGGAGGCCCACGCCGGCACGGATAATGCCCTTATCGGAGCAATGACGGCATACCACGTATAGGGAAAGCCGGCGATACCTCATGGCTGAACACCCCAACGCAGCGCTCGTCCGCAAGGGCTACGACGCCTTCACCCGCGGTGACATGAACACCCTCCGCGGCCTGATGGCGGCGGACTGCACGCACCACGTCCCCGGCAGCCACCTGCTCTCGGGCGACCACAAGGGCCAGGACTCGATCATCCAGCTCTACCAGCGGCTCTACGAGGAGACCGGTGGAACGTTCAGCGTCGACCTGAGCCATGTGTGCGTGGACGGCCGGGGCCACGCCGTCTCCGTGCACCGCTACACCGCCGAGCGCGGCGACAAGCGCATCGAACAGAACGGCTGCCTGGTCTTCCGCATCGTCGGAGACAAGATCACCGACATCGACGAGTGCCAGGAGGACCTGGACAAGGAAGCGGAGTTCTGGTCCTGAGGCAGAGGGCGGGGGCGGGGGTGCTGAAGGG
>NZ_LIQX01000002.1 GCF_001418475.1 Streptomyces ossamyceticus
AGTTCCGTCCACTGGCGGGAGTCGCCCCGGTCGGGCCACGGCTCCTGGCAGGGGTCGGTGAGCTTCCACCACTCCTGGGTCTCGGGGTCGGCTTCGAGGGCGGCCATGTCTGCCTCGGAGCCGTCGACGTACAGCTGCCGGGTGTCGAACCCGGTCCCGACGTCGGCCTGCCAGATGTTCTTCGCCGAGTCGTGCAGCGTCCAGCCCGTGGCCCGCCGCGCGCCGGTGATGACCGGACGGGCGCCCAGCGCGGCCTTCCAGATCACCGAGTAACCGCTGGTGCCGGAGTCCGCCGAGGTGAAGGTGAGGGGGTTCGTCAGCCGGTACGTGCCGTCGGCGACCTCCACGACGATGTCGCCCGTCATGGAGTTGTTCATGGCCCGGACGTTGGTCTTGGCCTGGGTGGGGGAGCACGGCTGGCTGGTCGAGCAGGCGGTACCGGTGCCGTTGGGGGACACGTGGAGCGTCGCGGCGGTGGCGGCGGACGCGGGCACGGCCTGCGCGACAACAGCACCGGCAGAGGCAGTGAGAGGCGCGAGTGCGGCAGGACATGGTCTGAGCCGGTCACGCACTGCGGGGCGAGAGCGGGTTGGGCGCATCTGAGACCTTCCGATGATGGAAGAGGGCACGCGCGGGGCGTCCTCCACTCATGGGGATACGGTCCTGCGGCGATTGCGAAGGTGATACGGCGACGTAACATTAGTCGTCATACGTATGCTGTCAATATGGTGCCGCAGACATAGATCTGCACCACAAAAGAAACCCGCCCCCGGCCTGATGGCTCGGGGGCGGGTTCCGGCGCACGCAAGGGCGCGGGACGCACTCAACCGGTGATACCGGGATGCGGGTTACGGCGGCGGCTCCAGGCCGCTTCGATATGGGCCGTCATGGCCTGCGCCGCACCCTGGGAGTCGCGGACGAGGAGCCGCTCGACGATCCGGCGGTGCTCGGCGTTCGCCTGCTCGCACGCGTGGCCGTCGGGAGTGCCGGTGTACAGGAACGTACTGCGGGCCTGGGTGTGGACGGTTCGGATGATGGAACGACCCAGCCTGTTCCTGGACGCCTGCATGATCCGGTCATGGAAGAGCACATCGGTCTCGACGAACCGGGCAGGAGTGGCGATCTCCTCGTCGAGGCGGTCGAGCAGCCCTTCCACCCCCCGGAGATCGTCATCGGTGGCGAGTTCGGCGGCCTGGGCCGCCATCTGCGCCTCAAGGGCCGAACGCACGCCGACAAGCTGGTCCAGTACGACGAGTTCGTCGTCGTGCTGGACGGTGGCCGCCAGGACGACAGGATCCAGGAGATTCCACTCCTCGGACTGGGTGACCGTGGTGCCGGAACCCTGCCGGGCCCGAACCAGCCCCTTGGCCTCCAGCGACTTGACCGCCTCGCGGATCGTGATGCGGCTGACGCCGAACGTCTCGCACAGTTCAGGCTCGACCGGCAAGGTGGAGCCGGGAGGGATGGCACCCGAGACAATGATGTCGGTAAGGGACTCCACCACCGCATGGGCCAGCCGTGCCGGTCGCCTGGGCCAGGGTTTCAGGGCCGACCGATCCTCGAGGCCGCTTCGGCCGCTCTTCGCCATATGGCCCCTTCGCCGGTGTGGACGATCGCTGAGTCTACTGCTCCGAACACCTTGACAGCATTCGTATGACGACTTACGTTTCACGAAAATTTCGCAGCAGTAGCTGCCGTTGCAAGGGGTACGACCGTGCGCATTGCCGACGTGGAGAGCTATTCGGTGCGGGTTCCGGGTGCCAGTCCGCCGTTCGTCTGGCGTGACGGGTTGCTGGGCAGCCCGCCGGACGGCGAGGCCGCCGTGCTGCGCATCTGCACCGATGAAGGGGTCGAGGGCATCGCGATGGCCCCCCGTCGGGGCAGTGCCGTCATCCTGGCGGACCTTCTGGACCGCTTCCTGCGCAAGGAGCTCGTGGGCCAGGACCCGCTGCAGCGGGAATGGCTGTGGCACCGCATGTGGGAGCTGGACCGCACCGAGGAGCTGCCCCTCTATCTGCTCGGCCTCGTCGACACCGCGCTGTGGGACCTGGCCGGCAGGCTCGCGGACCGGCCCACCTGGCAGATGCTGGGCGGTTTCCGCACCTCGATCCCCGCCTACGCCTCGACCGTCACCTACTCCTCGGTGGAGGAGTACCTGGACATCGCCGACCAGGCCCTGGAGCTCGGATACCCGGCCATCAAGCTCCACGCCTGGGGCGACGCACGCCGCGACGCCCGGCTGTCGGTGGCCCTGCGGGAACACGTGGGGGACGCGATTCCCCTGATGTTCGACGGGTCCGCCGGATTCGACCTCCCCGACGCGATCTACCTCGGGCATGCCTTGTCCGACGCGGACTACCTCTGGTACGAGGAGCCGATCCGGGAGTTCAGCATCACCGCGTACAAGCGCCTCTCCGACGCGGTGGCGGTGCCCCTGCTGGTGGCCGAGACCTCCGACGGGGCCCACATGAACTCGGCCGACTTCATCCAGGCCGGCGCCGCCACCTTCGGCGTCCGCGCCTCCACCCAACTGCGCGGCGGCTTCACCGGCGCCATGCGCACCGCTCACCTCGCCGACGCCTACCGGCTGCGCGCCGAGGTGCACGGGCCGGAGATCCCCAACCGACACCTGTGCATGGCCATCTCGAACACCACGTACTACGAGTCCCTGGTCATGGGCAATCCCATCAGCCGCGAGAGCGGCATCGACGCTCAAGGACTCGTCCACGCCCCCACCGGGCCCGGCGTGGCGCTGCCCGCCGGCCTGGACTACCCTCCCGTCCTTCAGCGGTTTGTCGACAAGGGGACTTTGACGCCGCCGAAGGCCTGATCAGCCCAGTCCACCCACTCCCGCCCCGCCGCTCCCACGATCGCCCCGTACCCGACCCTCCACGCCTTCGGTACCTGATCCCTCCACACCTCCTCTCTCCGGTGCTTGCGCCGACATCCCGCGGATCTCCGCAGAACGCAGACATGAGGTCAGTCATGAACAGCGACGTTCCCGTCACCTCCCGCCGCCAGGTCAGACGCGTTGCCGGCGCGGCCCTGGGCGCCGTCTCCCTTCTCGCGCTCTCCGCCTGCGGCAGCGCGGATCCCGCAGCCGCCGGGGCGTCCGCCTCCCCCGTGACCTTCAAGCCTGTGAAGCAGGAGGAAGGCAGCCAGATCACGGTCTGGGCGGACGCCGCCCGAGTCCCCGGCGTGCAGGCCTATCAGAAGGCTCACCCGGACGTGAAGATCAAGATCGTCACGTACAGCGGCGACGCCAACGGCGCCAATGACCTGCAGACAAAGGTCCGACTGTTCGACCGGACCGGCAGCGGCTGGCCGGACGTCGCCTTCAGCGCCAACGTCAACGACGGCAGTTGGACCACTCAGGGCAAGACCCCCTTTGCTGCCCCGGTCGACAAGGGCCTGATCCCCCAGTCCACCCTGAACGGCTTCGCGTACGGTGCGCTGAACCCCTGCAAGTTCAACGGCACCACCTACTGTCTGCGCAACGACCTGGCCCAGAACGTGCTCTGGTACAACAAGAAGCTCCTGGACAAGTTCGGCTACTCCGTCCCGACCACCTGGGAGGAGTACGAGGCACTCGGCAAGAAGGTCGCCAAGGAGCACCCGGGATACCTGGTCGGAACCGCCGGAGACGCCTGGAGCCCCGAGGTGTACTTCTGGGCGAGCCAGTGCCCCGCCAGCACCGTGACCGACGGCAACAAGGTCAAGGTCGACCTGCAGGACGCCAAGTGCACCCGGATGGCCAAACTGCTCGACAGCCTGATCGCCCAGGGCTCGGTGTCCAAGGACACCGTCTTCAGCGCCGGCTTCGTCAAGAACCAGGCAAGCAAGGTCCTGATGCTCCCCGGCCCCTCCTGGTACGGCCAGGTGCTCTTCAACTCCACCTTCAAGATCCCCAAGGGGCAGATCGCCGCCGCCTCGCCGCTGAAGTTCCAGGGCGACGCCAAGAACTACACCGGCAACGTCGGCGGCGGGCTGTGGTTCGTCTCCTCTCACAGCAAGAACCTCAAGGCGTCCGCCGACCTGGTCACCTGGATGACGACCTCCAACGAGTACCAGGCCACCGCGGGCACCTACCCCGCGTACAAGGAGGCAGCCGTCGCCTGGCTCGCCGGCCAGAAGAAGACCGGCTACTTCGCCCAGGACGTCGGCCCGGTCTTCCAGGACGCGGCGGAACTCGTCTGGCCCGGCTGGTCCGCCACCCAGTACAGCCAGGAAGCGATCTACTCCTCCACCGTGGTCCCGGCCCTGAACTCGGGCAAGACCCTCACCGACACCCTGGGCACCTGGCAGACGGCCATCACCGACAAGGCCAAGTCCCTCGGATACACCGTCAACTAGCGAAGCGGACCGATGACCACCCACCTCGCAACGGAGCGGAGCGGCCGCCGCGGCGGCCGCTCGGCCCGCAACCCGGTCGGACGTGCCGGTTACGTCTTCGTCTCCGGCTATGTCCTGTTCCTGCTCGCCTTCGGCGTCCTGCCCACCGTTTATGCGGTGTGGCTGGCGCTGTCCAACTCCCGCAACCAGCTCGTCGGGATCGGCAACTTCACCCGGACGTTCACCGACTACCGCTTCGGTCCGGCCTTCCTCCACATCGGCCTGTACCTGGTGGTCTGGCTGGCCAGTCTGATGATCCTGGTGGTGCTGCTCTCCCTGATGCTGCACGGACGCATGCGTAGGGCCTCCACCACCCTGAGGTTCCTGTTCTACCTGCCGGGCGCCCTCGCCGGGGTGGCGAGCGTACTGCTCTTCCTGATCCTCCTCGACCCGGCCGCCAGTCCGGTCGGCTGGCTGCTGAAGGGCTTCGGCTGGAACACCCTCGCCCAGGTCAACGCCCCCGGCCACCTGCCGGTTCTCTTCACCGTCATCGCCTTCTGGACCGGGGCCGGCGGCTGGATCGTGGTCATGTACGGCGCACTCAACAGCATCCCGGACGAAATCCTGGAGGCCGCCCGCATCGACGGCGCCAGCACGCTCCAGATCGCCCTGCGCATCCAGATCCCCATGATCACCAAGTGGATCGCGTACATGCTGATCCTGGCCTTCGCGGCCGGCACCCAGCTCTTCGTCGAGCCACAATTGGTCTCCCTCGCCAGCTGGGGCATGATCCCCGACAGCTGGTCACCGAACCAGCTGTCCTACCAGTACGCCTTCCAGGCCGGCGACTTCAACGGAGCGGCGGCGCTCTCCATCGACCTCCTCGTCCTGGGTCTGGCCTGCGCGGCGCTCGTCGTCTTCCGTACCGGCCTGTTCGACAGGGACGAACGATGACCACGGCTCCCACGACCACAGCCCGCCGAACCCAGCCGCCCCGAACCGCCGGCGCCTGCACCAATCCGAGGAAGCCCATGCACCGGACGCGCCGCCCACGCTCACTGGCCGCCCGGCTGGCCTGGCTCATCGTCATGGCCCTGGCGGTGCTGTTCTTCTGTGTGCCGGTGGTGTGGCTGCTGCTGGCCACGACCAAGACCGACGGCCAGATCGTGCGGGACAACCCGTTCTCCTTCGGTTCCCCCACCGCGATCGCCGACGCCTGGCACCATCTCTACGCCTTCCAGGAGGGCGCCATCCTCACCTGGCTGAAGAACTCGGCGCTCTACACGTTCGGCGCACTGGCCATCACCCTGGTGACATCGATCCCCGCCGGGTACGCGCTGGCTCTCACCCAGTTCATCGGGCGCCGGATGCTTTTGACCATCACCATGCTCGTGATGCTCATGCCGACAGCCGCCATGGTGCTTCCCCTGTACCTGGGGATGAACGCCGTGCACCTGGACGGCACGATCTGGTCGGTGATCCTTCCCTTCTCCTTCTTCCCGTTCGGGGTCTACCTCACCTACATCTACTTCTCTTCCAACGTCCCCGCCGACCTGCTGTCCGCCGCGCGGATCGACGGCTGCTCGGAGTGGCAGGTCTTCCGTCTCGTCGCGATGCCGCTGGCCAAGCCGGTGATCGCCCTGGTCGGGTTCTTCAACTTCGTCGGCAATTGGAACAACTTCTTCCTGCCGTTCGTGATGCTCCCCGACAGCTCGCAGTATCCGGCGCAGGTGGGGCTGAACAACCTGCTCGCCGCCTCGCCGCTGTTCAACACCTCCGGCGGCGCCGGCAACCAGATCATGCGGCCCGAACTGGCCCTGGCCACCCTGGTCACCATCGTCCCCGTGCTGATCGTCTTCCTCTTCTCCCAGCGCGCCCTCGTAGCCGGCATGCTCGCCGGCGCCACCAAGGAGTGACGACATGGCAGCTCCCCTACGTGTCGGCTCTGTGATCCGGCTGCGTCCGGACAAGGCCGAGGAGTACCTCGCACTGCACCGCGCCGTCCCGGCCCCCGTGCTCGCGGCACTGCGCAGAGCGCATATCACGAACTACTCGATCTTCCTGCGGGACGGCACCCTGTTCGCGTACTACGAGTACACGGGCGAGGACTACGCCTCGGACATGGCCGCCATCGCCGCGGACCCCGACACCCAGCGGTGGTGGACCCTCACCGACCCCTGCCAGCTCCCCCTTGACAGTGCCGCCGAAGGCGAACGCTGGGTCGAGGCGACAGAGGTCTTCCACCTTGACTGAGCGGCACGGCACCGACTCGGGCCGCCGCACGGCCCCCACCCGACGACCGGCCCGAGCCGACCCACGCGATTCCCGAAAGAGGAACTTTCCCCCATGAAGCTGATGAGGTACGGAGACGCCGGACTCGAGGTCCCCGCGGTCCTGGCCCCCGACGCCGACGGCCGAGAACGGGTGCTCGACCTGTCGCCGGTGACCCGCGACATCGACCGCGGCTTCTGGGAGGCCGGTGGTCCGCTGCTGGTGCGCGACGCCCTGGACCGAGACCTTCTCCAGGAACTACCGGTGTCCGGTCTGCGCGTCGGGGCCCCGGTGGCCCGCCCGGGGAAGGTGGTGTGCATCGGACTGAACTACCGTGACCACGCCGAGGAGACGGGAGCCGCCATCCCGGCGCGGCCGGTGGTCTTCATGAAGGACCCCGGTACGGTGGTCGGTCCCTTCGACACGGTGTCGATTCCCCGTGGTTCGACGAAGACCGACTGGGAGGTCGAACTCGCGGTCGTCATCGGCCGGCGCGCCCGCTACCTGGCCTCGCCGGACACGGCGCTGGAGTACGTGGCCGGCTACGCGATCAGCAACGACGTGTCCGAGCGGGAGTTCCAGCTCGAGTACTCGTCCCAGTGGGACCTGGGCAAGTCCTGCGAGGGCTTCAATCCCCTGGGACCGGCTCTGGTGTCGGCGGACGACGTGCCGGACCCGCAGTCCCTGGGCCTGCGTCTGCACGTGGACGGGGTACGGCGGCAGAACGGCCACACCAAGCACATGATCTTCGACGTGGCCCACCTGATCTGGTATCTGAGCCAGTACATGGTCCTGGAGCCCGGCGACCTGATCAACACCGGGACACCCGCGGGCGTCGCGCTGGGGCTGCCCGATGCCCCGTATCTGCGCGCGGGTCAGGTCGTCGAGCTGGAGATCGACGGCCTGGGCAGCCAGCGGCAGACCTTCACCGCGGCGGGCGACGCGACGGCATGAGCGAGCTGAAGGGCCTGCGGGCCGTCGTCACCGGCGGCGCTTCAGGTATCGGTGCCGCCACCGCCCGGCTCCTCGCCCACCGCGGGGCCGAGGTCTGCGTCCTGGACGTCGCCCCCCGAAGCGTCACGGAACCGCTGCACGGCTGTCAGGCCGACGTCAGCGACGACGCCTCCGTCCGCGCAGCGATCCAGGCCGCGGTCACCGCCATGGGAGGCCTGGACATCCTGGTCAACAACGCCGGCATAAGCGCGGTCGGCAGGGTGGAGGACAACCCCGACGAACTGTGGCACCGCGTGCTGGACGTGAACGTCCTGGGCATCGTCCGCACCACCCGGGCCGCCCTGCCCCATCTGCGCGCCTCCCGCCACGCCGCCGTCGTCAACGTCTGCTCCATCGCGGCCACCGCCGGACTGCCTCAGCGCGCCCTGTATTCCGCGAGCAAGGGAGCCGTACTCTCCCTCACCCTGGCCATGGCCGCCGACCACGTCCGCGAAGGCATCCGCGTCAACTGCGTCAACCCCGGCACCGCCGACACCCCCTGGGTGGCCCGGCTCCTGGACGCAGCCGACGACCCGGAGGCGGAACGCGCCGCCCTCGACGCACGCCAGCCCCTGGGCCGCCTGGTCACCGCGGACGAGGTGGCAGCGGCCGTGGTCTACCTGGCGAGCCCCGCCGCGGCGTCCGTCACCGGCATCGCCCTCGCCGTCGACGGTGGCGCGCAGGGGCTCCGGCTGCGCCCGGTGGCCGGTATATGAGAACGACCACGCTGGGCACCACCGACGTCAGGGTCACCGAGCTGTCGTTCGGGGCCGCCGGCATCGGCAACCTCTTCCGCCCGGTCACCGACGAGGCCGCGTCCGCCGCGGTGGAGGCGGCCTGGGACGCGGGCGTACGCACCTTCGACACCGCCCCGCACTACGGACTCGGGTTGTCCGAGCGCCGCCTGGGGGCCGCGCTGCGCGGCCGGGACCGCGACGTGTACACCGTCTCCACCAAGGTCGGGCGGCTGCTCGAACCCGACCCGGAGGGCGGCCGCGGGGACGATCTCGCCCACGGTTTCGCCGTGCCCGACACTCACCGCCGCGTATGGGACTTCAGCTCCGACGGCGTCCTGCGCTCCCTGGAGGCGAGCCTGGACCGCCTCGGCCTGGACCGTGTGGACATCGCCCTGCTGCACGACCCGGACCACCACGCCGAGCAGGCCCTCACCGAGGCGTACCCGGCGTTGGAACGGCTGCGCGGTGAAGGCGTCGTCAAGGCGATCGGCGTCGGAGTGAACCAGTGCGCGCTCCCCGCCCGCTTCCTGCGCGAGACCGACATCGACGTCGTGCTGCTCGCCGGCCGCTACACCCTCCTGGAGCAGGAGGGACTGGCGGAGGTACTGCCGGAGGCCGCCGCCCGTGGCAGGAGTGTCATCGTGGGCGGGGTGTTCAACTCGGGTCTGCTCACCGACCCCAGACCCGGGGCCATGTACGACTACGCGCCCACCCCGTCCCATGTACTGGACCGGGCGCTGCGCATGAAAGCGGTCGCCGACCGCCACGGCGTACCGCTGCGCGCAGCCGCTCTGCGCTTCCCGCTCGGCCATCCGGCGGTCGCGAGCGTGCTGTCCGGCGCGCGTTCCGCCACGGAGGTCCGGGACACGGTGGACCAGATGCGGCGAACTGTACCAACCGCGCTCTGGGACGAACTACGTGCCGAGGAGCTGCTGCCCCCGCACGTTCCCGTCCCCGCCGCCGCACCGGAGTCGTGAGGGTGACCGCCATGGGGACGAGCGCCGCTGAGGGCGTCATCGACCCACACCACGACGTGTGGGACCTCTGTCCGCGACCAGGACTGGATCACCGGACAGGAACTCGCCCTGCTGCGCCGCGACTTCCTGCTCGCCGATCTGGATTCCGCGGCCCGGGCCGCCGGCGTCACGGCGACCGTCCTGGTCCAGACGATCGACGGGCCGGAGGAGACACCCGAGTTCCTGGCGTTGGCCCAGGGCAGCGACCTGGTGGCCGGCGTCGTGGGCTGGACCGACCTGACTTCCCCGGATGTCGCCCGCGCGCTCGCGGCGCTGCGGGAGGGGCCGGGAGCCCCGTTATGTTCTTCGCGGTCCTGCAAGAGGACCGCTGGCCTCCGGGCCCGGCATGACTGGTGCCCCCTGTCGAACGGATGACCTGGGGGGTGGTGTCACCGGGCCTGGGAGGTGCCGTCGGAGACGCTGATGAGAGGTCCGGCCACCGCCCGGTCCGGCGCAATGCCGGGCAGTTCGCGGGCGGCAGGTCTGCATAACGTGGATGCGCGCGTACGACACCGCTGCCGAGGCCGGCACGTTCAACACTCCTGGAAGGGCGCGATGTTCGACACCGAAGACGTGGGCGTGTTCCTCGGCCTGGACGTCGGCAAGACCGCTCACCACGGCCATGGGCTCACCCCGGCCGGGAAGAAGGTCCTGGACAAGCAGCTGCCCAACAGCGAGCCGAAGCTGCGGGCCGTCTTCGACAAGCTGACCGCCAAGTTCGGCACCGTGCTGGTGATCGTGGACCAGCCCGCATCCATCGGCGCTCTGCCGCTGACCGTGGCCCGGGACGCGGGCTGCAAGGTCGCCTACCTGCCCGGACTCGCGATGCGGCGGATCGCCGACCTGTATCCGGGCGAGGCAAAGACCGATGCGAAGGACGCCGCGGTCATCGCGGATGCGGCCCGGACCATGCTGCACACCCTGCGCTCGCTGGAGCTCACCGACGAGATCACCGCCGAACTCACGGTCCTTGTCGGCTTCGACCAGGACCTCGCGGCCGAGGCCACCCGCACCAGCAACCGGATACGCGGCCTGCTCACCCAGTTCCACCCGTCGCTGGAGCGCGTCCTGGGCCCCCGCCTCGACCACCAGGCCGTCACCTGGCTGCTGGAGCGCTACGGCTCCCCGGCCGCACTGCGCAAAGCCGGCCGCCGCAGGCTCGTCGAGCTCATCCGCCCGAAAGCCCCGCGCATGGCCCAGCGGCTGATCGACGACGTCTTCAACGCGTTGGACGAGCAGACCGTCGTGGTCCCGGGGACCGGCACCCTCGACATCGTCGTGCCCTCCCTGGCCCGCTCTCTCGCCGCTGTCCACGAACAGCGCCGGGCCCTGGAAGCCCAGATCAACGCCCTGCTGGAGGCCCACCCTCTTTCCCCGGTCCTGACGTCGATGCCCGGCGTCGGCGTCAGGACCGCCGCCGTCCTGCTGGTCACCGTCGGCGACGGCACCAGCTTCCCCACCGCCGCACACCTGGCCTCCTACGCCGGTCTCGCCCCCACGACGAAATCGTCCGGGACCTCGATCCACGGCGAGCACGCGCCCCGAGGCGGAAATCGGCAGCTCAAACGCGCCATGTTCCTCTCCGCCTTCGCCTGCATGAACGCCGATCCCGCCTCCCGCACCTACTACGACCGCCAGCGAGCCCGCGGCAAGACCCACACCCAGGCCCTCCTCCGCCTCGCCCGCCAACGCATCAGCGTCCTGTTCGCCATGCTCCGCGACGGCACCTTCTACGAACCCCGCACGCCCACAAACGTCGGACTCGCCGCATGACCCCAGCAAGACCGAACCACCCCAAACCCGACAGGGGCGCCTTGACGAAGGACATAGAGGCACCCCCACCATCCATCACCGGCAGCCGCCGCGCCCTCGCCGACCTGAGCGCCCTGCGCCCTCCGTGCACCGCTCGCGGACTGGTCCAGGGCCTCGCGTCGGATCACGGAACCCCTTGTGGGTGCGGTGGCACGGTGGTAGCGGGTGGTTGGCGGGGTCGTCGGTGTAGGCGGTGATCCGTGCGGCGACCGTCTGGGCGCGGGCGAGGAGGGCGCGCTTGAGGATCTTCTCGCCCAGTATTCGGGGAGCCGGAGGGTGTGGAGACCAGGGTCATCAGGTCTTGGGAGTGAGGGAGTCGGTGAGCAGGCCGCGATGCTGGGCTTCACCCTGGACGGTGATGGGGTCGACCATGTAACTGTGGTGCACCCGAGGTGTGAGGCGATCGGCCTCCCCGATTTCACGTTGTGGACGGTAGCGGTCGGTCACTCCTACTCGCCTCGGCGGGAGGCCAGGTTGATCACCCCTGTCCTGTGGCCGATCATCGATTCCAACTCCGCGTAGTCAAGGGTGAGTTGCCGAAGAGCCTGCCAGTCCTGCTGTGCTGCCCACTGCTCGAAGGTTGTAGTGGTCAGGCCGTTGCGTACGGCATCGTGGGGCCGTGCGGGGTAGCCGACACGGTCCTGCCAGATCTGGTTGTCCGCCGCCGGCGCGCCGATGCGCTGCTCCTGCTCCTCCCTGGAGAGGAAGATGACGGTGATGTCACTGTGTGCAGCCTTGGGAGGACGGCCGCGATCTCGGTGAACGTCAGCGCGTCGCCTGCAAGGTCAATCTCGGCCCCGTGGAACCTCTCAGGGTCAGCCACGGCTGCGGCAAAGGCCTCATCGCGTTGACCGTCCCGGAGATCCGCCGTCTCGTCGATGCCGTCTCCCACTCGTCGGCATGCCGACGTGGCACCGCAGCGGCCCACCGATCCGCACCATCCCGTCCGCAGCAACGGCCCCCCGCGTTGACGCTCGCCATGCTCGCCCTGGCCTTCCTGACCGCTCTCGCAGCTCTCGGCGCTGGGCAGGCTGGCAGGCGGGACAGGAACCGCAGGGTCGAGCTGGACGGATCGACGGCCGAAAGAGGGGCGGCCCGCCGACACAGGCAGACTGCCCCTTCGCCAGACTCCTACGCCAACCGCATCCCGAGCGCGTCCAGGGCGGCGATCTGATCCTCGGAGAGCCTCCTCCGCCGTGCCCGCAGGTATCGCCTGTTCGTCGGCCGACGGCGGAAAAGATCTTGACCTGTTCCGGTTGCAGCTCCTGCCCCGCATGTGCCCGGCTGTTGCTGGGGTGGGCGCAGGGCGCCGCCCGTGCCGGTGGGTCGGCACGGGCGGCTGAGGTGCGGTCGGTGGCGGAGCGTCAGCGCACGTCGAACCGGTCGATCACCAGCCAGCTCCCTCCCGTCTTGGTGAGGGTGAGGGTGTGCCGTCCGAACGGCAGGCCGCTGACGGAGTAGACGGTCTGCTGGGCCTGGCGGCTTGCGGAGAACGCGTTGACGGTGCCCTGGGAGGTGCCGTCGAGGGAGACCGCGATGCTTCCTTCGTCGGAGTTGGTCTCGGTGACGAGGCTGATCCCGGTGCCGGTGAAGGTGACGCTGGCCGAGTCGCCGTTGTCCCTGGTCGCGTGGACGTCGTCCTTGTAGTCGCCCAGTCCGCGGTTGGCCGAGGAGCGCCAGGACCCACCGTTGTACGTGATCTTCGAATTGGTGTCGTTGTAGGTGCTGGCCACGTCGAAGGCGTCCAGAGTGGCATAGGTGCCGCTGCGCTTCACGACCTGGATCGTGTGGCTTCCCAGAGGCAGGCCGCTGGTGCTGTAGATGACGGCCTGAGCCTGGCGTGTGGCCGAGGCGGTGTCGAACAGTCCTTTGGACGTGCCGTCGAGGAAGACCTCGACCTGTCCCTGATCGCTGTACTTCTCGCCGAGGACCGAAACCCCGGTGCCGGTGAACGTCAGGCTTGCGCCATCGCCGTTGCCCCTCGTGACGTGGACATCGTCGACGTAGTCGCCGTAGCCGCGGTCGTTGCTCACGCTCCAGTTTCCGGTGTAGGTGATCGCGGAGTCGTCGTCGTTGATTCTGCCGGTCAGCCCCTCGCTGATGGGGTTGGGTGTGCTGGGGCCGGCGGCGGCGATGATGGACTGCGCTGCGGAGGGCCAGGCGCCGCTGGAGACGACGGTGGCCTGCTGGAGGGAGATGTTGGTGCCCTTGTTCGAGTAGTTCGAGGTGTCGGAGTAGATGTCGTGGAGGTTGATGTCGTGGATGGTCGGAGTCCACATGCTGACCCACCAGCCTGCGCCGCGGCGGATGACGTTGTTGTACGTATCCCAGTTCGAGCTGCCCTCGTCGTGGTATATGGCGTTGCTGCCCTTGTAGGTCTCATCGAGGTTGCCCGCGAGCACGGACCTGACGGAGAGGTCCCCGTTGCCCTGGCCGCCGAGGGTGTAGATGGCGCCGCCGTCGTGCAGGACACCCATCACGTCGTGGATGTGATTGTTCAGGATCTGGTTGTCGCCGGCGTAGATGGTGCCGTGTGCGCAGGTGCGCAGGCCCTGGGCGGACTGCATGGAGCACGGTGAGGCATAGCCCCAGCCCCAGCCGAGCGACATGCCGGAGTAGGGGGTGTGGCCGATGTCGTTGTGCGAGACGGTCAGGTCGCGGGTGTAGCCGGCCCAGATGCCGACCGCGTCGGAGTAGTCCTGGCCGACGTGGGAGATCCAGTTCTGGGAGACGGTGTCGCCGGTGGTCATGCGGTTGGTGTCGGTGAGGTAGTAGTCGTCCGCCTCGCCGACGGAGACGCCGCCGCCGGAGGTGTCGTGGATGTAGCTGCCGGTGATGGTGGAGTCCTGGGTACCGTCGGCGAGGTCGATGCCCGTGCCGCCGGTGTGTGTGACCTCCACGTCGTCGAAGGTGATGTCCGAGCCGCGGTGGACCTGGACGGCGGCGGGGATGCGGATGGGGGCGTTGTTGTTGCTGGGGTCCCACAGCACGCCGGCCTGGTTGTCGATGTAGCCGGCCGTGGAGGGCAGCGTCCAGGTGGTGTAGGCGAAGGTCAAGCCCCGGAAGGTGATGTCGTGGACGGGCGTGATCGTGTCCGGCACCACGGTGAAGCCGTCCAGGAGCATGGACGTCCCTCCGGTCTTGACCAGCTTGATGGTGTGCTGGCCCTTGGTCAGGCCGCTGACGGAGGCGACGACCTGCTGGGCGAGCCGCGAGGAGCCGGCGGCGGACACGGTCTGGACCTTGGCGCCGTCGACGTAGACGTCGATGTCGCCCTCGTCGCTGTTGGTCTCCGACAGCACGTCGATCCCGGTACCGGTGAAGGTGTAGCTCACCGAGTCGCCGTTGGTCGTGGTGGTGTGCACGTCGTTGTAAAGGTCACCCAGGCCACGCCCGCTGGAGGTGCTCCAGGAGCCGGTGTAGGTGATGTCAGGGTCCGTGTCGTTGACGGGGGCGAGGTGGCCGGGGGTGCCCTTCGCGTTCAGCAGCGTCTCGGTGGTGGGCAGTTCCACGTCGGCGGTGCTGAGGTCCTCACCGCTGCGCGGCTTGTAGTAGAGGAACCCCGCTGAGCTGTCGAGGTAGAACTCGCCCGGCGAGTCGAGCAGCTGGTAGGCGTTCTCCACGTAGCTGATCGCGGCCAGCTTCGGCAGTCCGGCGCCGTTGAAGGGGAAGCCCCGGTTGGGCACCGAGGTGTTGTTGTTCTTGAAGCACGCCGGGTCGACGTTGAGGCTGGACCCGCCGCCACTGGGCGCGGTGATGCTCGCCAGCGGGCAGCGCATGTGCTTCCAGTCCTTGTTGGCCACGATCTCCACGGAGGAGGCGTTGGTGAACGAGGTGTAGGAGGAGTCACTGGTGGTGAAGCTGGACCCGGAGAGGGTGAATCCCGAGGGGTTCAGCGGACCGCGTGCGCGCTGGGCCCGCACTCCGTCGACGAACAGCTGCCGGCTCTGCGTGCCGGCCGGCACGGCGGCGCGGTAGATTCCATTCGAACTGTCGAAGAGGGAGAACCCGGTGACCTTGGTCCCCCCGCTCAGCAGCGGCTTCTCACCGGGGTAGGCGGCGTAGACGACCTTGAAGCCGTTGCGCCCGGAGTCGGAGGCACCCAGGGCGAACGCCTGGGACAGCCGGTAGGTACCGCCGCGCAGATAGACGTTGATGTCGGCGGCCATGCCGGGGGTCAGGCCCGCCACCTTGCTCTTGGCGCCCTCCAGACTGCATGGCGCGCTCAGCGAGCATGTGCTGCCGGAACCGGAAGGCGATGCGTACAGCACGGTCGGGGTGGCGGCGTAGGCCGGGCTGGGCGCGGCGATCGCGGCGCATATGATCGCACCGACTGTCCCCAGCACACCAGGCAGGCCGATGGCTCTGGAACGGAACAACGGCATTGGTGCTCCTTCAAGGATGGCCGGGATGCCCGGCGGAGGCGCATCTCCTCGTCGTGGGACGTGACGGCATGCTGGCCGGACACCGTCCACGGGATGAGTAGATAGATCCGATGAATCTGCGGCTCTGCTTGAGCGGTGGAAGGAAAAGGCAGGAACCCGCTCTTCCCTTTCGCCAATCATCGGATGTCTGATTTCCGCAGGAGACTACGGCGACGGCCTGCCGCCGGGCAATAGGGTGGCGGGAAAAATCGTCGTCGTTCTCCTCGGCGGTCACGTGAGTCCGCCGGGGGAGTGGGGCCGGACGCGCTCGGTGCTCGGCGACAGCCCAGAGAGCACAACGCTGATGCGTCTCCCGCAGCATGGCGTTGCGTGCGGTGGCCGACCGGTGTCACGTCGTCGTAGTGCACCCCTTGCGCATCTGTGGGACAGCGGGGTCCGGCCGGTGGCCTGGGACCAGCTCGCCGAGCGCGGCGGCGTCGCCGTGCGGCAGGGCCAGTCGCAGCCGTGCCTCTCGCTCATCGGTCGGCACGATGAGCCAGGCGCGGGCATGCAGTGCCGCCATTGCGTGCGACCGCACATCCTCCACGGCGGAGACGAGGTCGAAGGAGGTCATGCCACCGGCCGGCCGCAGCGTGCAGGCGATGTGGCAGTCCTCGGGGGCAGGCCGTCGAGAAGCGTGAAGGCCCTCAACAACGCAGGACCACCCCCCAGGTCATCCGTTCGACAGGGGGCAGCAGTCCAACCGGGCCTGTGGCGGGTGCGCGCGTGACCGGTTGAGAAGGACCCGCAGTAACCCCACACCCCGGCGCCTCGCAGGCAGGCGCCAACAGGCAGGCCCGAAGCCGAGCACCTACTCCTGTGGGCAGGCACTCCTCTGATGGCGGTGTACACGAACACCGCACCTGCGGCACTGGCTTCCATCCGATGTTTCCGAACGAACATCTACTCGTACCTTAGAAACCGCGCTATGGTTCGCGTCGAAAAGCGCCAATACATCGGATGGCTGGCAGAGTTTTCTTATGTGAGGACGGGTTCGTGGACATCACCAGACGACAGCTCGGCCGGCTCGCCGCGGTCGGCACCGGGGCGTTCCTGCTGCCGGGCCTGCTCCCGGCGGGCACGGCGGCGGCAGCCGCACTCTCGGCCGGGAAGTGGGGTGACCAGGGCGACGGCACCTACGCCAACCCGATCGTCCCGGCCGACCTCAGCGACTGGGACTGCATCCGGGTCGGCGACGACTACTACGGCATCACCAGCACGTTCGGGTACTCGCCCGGCATGGCCGTCCTGCACTCGAAGGACCTGGTCAACTGGCGCCCGATCGGCGGCTCGGTCGACGACGTCACCCGCATCGGACCCGAGCTGAACTGGGACCGGATGAACCGCTACGGCCGCGGCGTGTGGGCCGGGGCCATCCGCTACCACGCGGGGCGGTACTGGGTGTACTTCAACACGCCCGACGAGGGCTTCTTCATGACGTCGGCCCCGTCGCCGGAAGGGCCCTGGGAGCCGCTGCACTCGATGTGGCGGACCTCCGGCTGGAACGACGTGTGCCCGTTCTGGGACGACGACGGCCAGGGCTACCTGGTCACCACGCACTACTCGGACAGCTACAAGGTCCACCTGTACAAGCTGTCCGCGGACGGCAAGTCGCTGGTCGGCCCGGCCCCGGTGATCCACCAGTCGAACCGCAGCGAGGCCAGCAAGCTGTACAAGATCGACGGTGTCTACTACCACCTCTTCAGCGAGGTGAAGCCCGAGGGCCGGGTGCTCATGATGAACCGCGGCTCCAGCATCTTCGGCCCGTTCGAGACCAGGCAGTTGCTGCACGTCAACACCTCGGTGGACCGCGAGCCCAACCAGGGCGGACTGGTCCAGACTCCGGGCGGCGACTGGTACTTCGTGACCCATCACGGCCACGGCGACTGGGAGGGGCGCGTGCTGTCCCTGCTGCCGGTGACCTGGGTGGACGGCTGGCCGATCATCGGTGAGGTGGGCTCGGACGGCATCGGAAGCATGGTGTGGACGGGCCAGTTGCCCGCCGCCGGCACCCCCGGCCTCCCCGTCGACGCGCTGCCCGCCGTCGTGACCAGCGACACGTTCACCGACACCCGCCTCAAGCCGCAGTGGGAGTGGTACTACCAACCCCGTTCGGGCTACTGGTCGCTGACCGAACGCCCCGGCTACCTGCGGCTGAAGGCGTTCGCGCCGCTGGCCGGGGACAACCTGACGAAGGTGGGCAACACCCTCACCCAACGCGTCCTGCGCACCGCGGGCGGCGCCACGGTGACCGTCCGCCTCGAACTGGCCGGCCTCGCCGACGGCCAGCACGCCGGACTGTGCCACTACGCCGCCACCTACGCCGGACTGGGTGTCCGGCGCACCGGGACCACCACCACGATCGAGCACAACGCGGGTGGCACCCTGACCAGCGGCGCGGCCATCACCCAGAACGCCGTGTGGCTGCGCACCACATGGGACGTGAACGGAGTCAGCCGCTTCTCCTACAGCCTCGACGGGAGCACGTTCACCCAGGTCGGTGGCACCTACCAGCTCACCTGGGGCGGCTACCGCGGCGACCGGATCGGCCTCTACACCTACAACCCGGGCGGCACCGGCCACGTCGACTTCGACTCGGTGCAGTACACCATCGCCCCCGCGCGGACGTACACCTGCGTCAGCGTGCGCAGCGGCAAGGTGGCCGAAGTCTCCGGTGGGTCCGGCGCGGACGGCGCCGCCGTGATCCAGTGGACCGACAACGGCGCGACGAACCAGCAGTGGGCCTTCCAGTCCACGGCCGACGGCTACCACACCATCACCTGCGTCCGCAGCGGCAAGGTCCTCGACGTCGCCGGATCCTCCACGACGGACGGCGCGCGGGTCGTCCAGGCCACCCCCGACGGCAGGACCAGCCAGCAGTGGCAGCTGCGCCCGCTGACCGGCGGTGTGTTCCAAGTGGTCAACCGCAACAGCGGCAAGGTCCTCGACGTCAGCGGAGGCAGCACGGCCGACGGCGCCGCGCTGATCCAGTACACCGACAGGGGCAGCACCAACCAGCAGTGGACCTTCCGCCGCGTCACTCCCTAGGGAACCCCTACCGGTCGACACCGTCGCAACGGGCGTGACGGACGGCATCAGTGGCATCAGTGCCCCACCCCCAGACAATCGCCCGGGATGGATGTCGCTGCCCTCGGCGGATGTCGATGTGGGTGCCCTTTTCCCCTGAAAGAACCGACCTGATGGTCAGGAGAACCAGCCGTGACCCATGAGCCGCAACCGCAGCGCAGAAGCATCCTGAAGCTCGGCGGCGCCCTCGCCCTCGCCCCGGTGATCACTCAGCTGGCCGGCGGAACCTTCGTCGGCCAGGCCGTCGCCGCCGAGGCCGCCGCCGCAGCGGCCATCACGTGGCCGACCCTGTCGCGCAAGGCGCTGAAGTACCCCGTCCCCGCCACCGACTGGCAGTCGCAGGCGCTGCCGATCGGCAACGGCCGACTCGGCGCCATGCTCTTCGCCGACCCTGACGAAGAGCGCATTCAGTTCAACGAGCTGAGCATGTGGGGCGGTGCCAACAACTACGACAACGCCCTCGCGGGCAAGCCGGACAGCACCTTCGACACCAGCGTGACCGGCTTCGGCTCCTACCGGAACTTCGGTGACGTCACCGTCACTTTCACTCCCCGCCCGAAGGTCACGGCGCCGGGTGGCCCGTACCGGACCTCCTCGACGGAGGGTCTCGACAAGTCCTACGACGGCAGCTCGGCCACCAAGTGGTGCATCGAGGGGCCGCCCGCGAAGGTGCAGTGGCAGATCGACCTGCCCAAGCCCATCGCTGTCGCGTCCTACCGTCTGACGAGTGCCAACGACCGGCCGGAGCGCGACCCCCAGGAGTGGACTCTCTACGGTTCCGTGGACGGCACCACGTGGGCGAAGCTCGACAGCCGCACGCTGGCGGCGCCCTTCGAGAGCCGCTTCCAGACGAAGGAGTTCACCTTCACCAACAGCACCGTCTACCGCTTCTACCGGTTCGACTTCGTCCCCAAGGCGGGAGTCACCCACTGGCAGGTGAGCGAGATCGCGCTGGCGGGCGCCCCCGCCGGGGCAGGCTCGATGTACCTGTGGTCGCCGAGCGGGCACTCCGCGGGATCCAGCACCGCGGCCACGGACATCTCGCGTTCGGTGGACGGCGACGCGGCCACCGTCTGGCGGGTCGACACCGCCCCGGCGACCGTCGTCTGGCAGACCAACCTGCCGCGCGCGTCCGCCGTCACCTCGTACACGCTGGCCGCCGCGGCCGACCGCCCGCTGGACGACCCCCGACGCTGGGCGCTCGAAGGGTCGCAGGACGGGCAGGCATGGGTGACCCTCGACACCCAGAGCCCCGGCGCGCCGTTCGCCGGCCGCGGGGAGAGACGGACCTTCCGGATCACCAACACCACGGCCTACCGCGCCTACCGGCTCACGTTCACCCCCGGCGATTCGGCCACGGGCTTCCAGATCGCGGACGTCGTCCTGGAGGGCAGCGGATTCACCACGCGCACGTTGCGTACGTTCACCGACTACCAGCGCGCGCTGGAGTTCGCCGACGGTGTCCATGTGACCCGCCACGGCGCGCCGGGCAGTCGCGTCCTGCGGGAGGCCTTCGCGAGCCGGGCCGCGGACGTCATGGTCTTCCGCTACACGACGGAGAGCGCCGGCGGTCTGTCCGGAACGATCTCCCTCAAGTCCGCGCAGGGCGCCACGACGACGGTCGACGCCGCAAACCGGCGGATCACGTTCCGCGGGACCATGGCCAACGCCCTCAAGCACGCCTGCACCGTCCAGATCGCGCACACCGACGGCACCTTCAGCGCCGACGGGTCGGTGCTCCGGTTCAGCAAGTGCACCACCCTGACCCTGCTGCTGGACGCCCGCACCAACTACAAGCTCGACGCCGCCGCCGGCTGGCGCGGAGCCGATCCCGAACCGGCCATCGCCACCGCGCTCACCAACGCGGCCGCCAAGACCTACGACGCGCTGCGCACCGAGCACACCGCCCGGGTCCGCGACCTGATGAACCGTGTCTCCGTCACCTGGGGCACCTCCGACGACGCGGTGCTCGCCCTGCCGACCAGCGCCAGGCTGGCCCGGTACGGGGCCGGCGGGAAGGACCCGAGTCTCGAGCAGACCATGTTCGACTACGGCCGGTACCTGCTGATCAGTTCCTCGCGTCCCGGGGGCCTGCCCGCCAACCTCCAGGGCGTGTGGAACGACAGCAACTCACCGGCCTGGGCTTCCGACTACCACACCAACATCAACGTCCAGATGAACTACTGGGGAGCCGAGACGACGAACCTGCCGGAGTGTCACGAGGCGCTCATCGGGTTCATCCGGCAGGTGGCGGTGCCCAGCCGCGTGGCGACCCGCAACGTCTTCGGCAGCGGGGTACGTGGCTGGACCGCCCGCACCAGCCAGAGCATCTTCGGCGGCAACGGGTGGGAGTGGAACACCGTCGCGAGCGCCTGGTACGCGCAACACCTCTACGAGCACTGGGCGTTCACGCAGGACCTGGACTACCTGCGCACCGTGGCCTACCCGATGATCAAGGAGATCTGCGAGTTCTGGGAGGACCGCCTCAAGGTGCGCGAGGACGGTCTCCTCGTCTCGCCGAACGGCTGGTCGCCCGAGCACGGGCCGCGCGAGGACGGCGTCATGTACGACCAGCAGATCATCTGGGACCTGTTCCAGAACTACCTCGACTGTCAGGCGGTGCTCGGGGTCGACACCGCCTACCGGACCAAGGTCGCGGACATGCAGGCGCGGCTCGCGCCGAACAAGATCGGCAGTTGGGGTCAGCTTCAGGAGTGGCAGGAGGACATCGACAGCCCCACCGACATCCACCGCCACACCTCACACCTCTTCGCGGTCTACCCGGGCCGCCAGATCACCCCCAGGACACCCGACTTCGCGGCAGCCGCCCTCGTCTCGCTCAAGGCACGGTGCGGTGAGAAGACCGGCGTCCCGTTCACGGCGGCCACGGTGTCGGGCGACAGCCGCCGCTCATGGACGTGGCCCTGGCGGGCGGCCCTCTTCGCCCGCCTCGGCGACGGACAGCGCGCCCAGACCATGCTGCGCGGACTGCTGAGCTACAACACGCTGTCCAACCTGTTCTGCAACCACCCGCCCTTCCAGATGGACGGCAACTTCGGCATCTCGGGCGCCGTGACGGAGATGCTCCTGCAGAGCCACGACGGCGTCATCCACCTGCTGCCGGCCCTCCCGGACGACTGGAAGGCAACGGGTTCCTTCACCGGTCTCCGCGCCCGCGGCGGCTACCGGGTCGACTGCGAGTGGCGGGATGGGAAGGTGACGACCTACAAGATCGTGGCCGACCGGGCACGCGGCACGGGGAGCGTCACCGTGCGGGTGAACGGCGCCGACACGAAGATCACGCCGGCCGTGCCCTGACGGCGACAACTGCTCACAGTCACATCGGTCAGGGCAGCGTGGGGCCGCCCCCGTGACACGGGGACGTGCCCGCCAGTTGCTCGGCGGCTGGGGCCGGGATGGCGATGCGGCGGCTCATGAGCATGGCCATCGAGAAGTAGACGAACGTCTCGCTGGAGGCGGGCAGCGTCTCGAAGTCCCGCACCAGACGCAGCGATCGCATCAGCCATCCCAGAGTCCGCTCCACGCACCACCGTCTGGGCAGCACCACGAAGCCGCTCATGTCGTCACTGCGCTTGACGATCTCCAGGGTGAGCTGGAGTTTCTCCCTGGCCCAGGTGACCAGGCGGCCGGTATAGCCGCCGTCCGCCCAGATTAGGGTGATCTTGCGGAACTTCTCCCGGAGCCGGGGCAGCATCACGCGGGCGGCCTGGCGGTCGGTGACGTCAGCGGCGGTCACCAGGACCGTTAGCAGCAGCCCGATGCTGTCCGTGATGATGTGCCGGCGCCTGCCGTTGATCTTCTTGCCGCCGTCGTAGCCGCGTGAGGTGGCGGGCACCGACGCCGCACCCTTGACCGACTGCGAGTCGATGATCGCCGCGGTCGGTTCCACGTCCCGCCCTTCGGCCCGGCGGGCCCGTTGGCGCAGGCGGTCGTGGAACTCGCGGGCCAGTCCCTTGTCGCGCCACCTGCGAAAGAACGCATACACCCGGTCCCACGCCGGAAAGCCGGCGGGCATCGCCCTCCACTTGACCGCGTTGTCCGTGACATAGCGGACCGCGTCCAACATCTGCCGGTGGCAGTAGCCTCCGGCTGTCCGCCCCGCTCTTCGAGCCAGGCCGGGACCGGCATCGCGTCGCGCACCACGTGCCACTCGGCGTCCGTCATGTCGGAGGGGTACTGCCGCACCCGGTCGGGGCGGTCGGCCGCGTTCCCGAACCGGTGAGCGAGGCAATCGCACGCCGACACGCGCGAGTTGGACGGGAACAACGTCGTCAGGCAAGACTGGGACAACAGGGCCTCCTGGTGCACGAGTTGGCTTCGCAACCCTCGTGCTGGACCGGAGGCTCTGCTTTCATGCGCCCGCGCGGCCAAGATCACCCGATCAGGGAACCCGTTCGATCAGAGCCGTCCTCATGATCGATAGGAATACGGCTTCTCAGCCAGCCCGTCAGCTCTGGTCTGTGGTGGGCCGCCACGACCTGCCGGTCTCGCGTTCGAAAGCCGGACGCACGTCAACGGTGTCGCACACGATGCGCAGCGTGGCAATACGGCCGTCCTCGGCGAGCTCAGCCAGGTCCACCACGTCAAACGGCGCGGCAGCTCCGGACGGCAGTGGCCAGTCAAAGTGGAACCAGAACGAGATCAGTGCGGCCCCCTGCTGGGTCCGGCCCTCCGCCACTCCCAGCAGAGTCAGGCCGGCCCGGCTGGTATCGGCGAAGAGCTAGGGATAGAACTCCGTGGCCGGTCGAGGGCCGTACAGCGGAGAGTGCACCATCGCTACGCGAACAACTCGAGCACCGCCTCGGCATCCGCCCGCTCCAGCGACGACAGGTAAGCCGACACAAGCTCAGCTGCAGTCATGATCACTCACTCAAGATCATGCCAAATCGACAGCCCATGCTCTCACCCACCACTTGCGCTCCGCCCATCAACCAGCACAACACCCCAACATCTCAAACACGTCTGACTAGGACTTCCGGGCCTACCTGACCAGTTGCTCAGTGCAGGTCGAAGATACGAAGGCCACCGCGAGCGCCAAGTGCGGGACGGCTTCCACGCAGGGACTGGTCATCAGGAGCGGGTCACACGCGGTGCCCGCATCGGCCAGTGCTCACCCAAGCAGCCAACCAGCGGACGCGCGCATCGGCCGGACCTCGCAGGAAGCAGAACGGGGCCGAGGCGTCATAGCGTCTAGGTCCGAACACGCTCGGTGGCGTCCTGTCGCACCCGCGCCCGGTAGCGCAGCGGCGACTCGCCGACGACGCGCTTGAACGCCGCACTGAAGGCGCTCTCCGAGCCGTAGCCCAACTCCTCGGCAAGCGCCGCGACGCGGGCGTCCCCGTCCCGGAGCGCGCGCTGAGCGAGCAGCATGCGCCACCGTCCCAGGTAGGTCAGCGGTGGCACACCGGCCGCCTCCCGGAACCGCTCGGCGAAGGTCGTCCTGGACATCGCGGCGGCCCGCGCCAGCTCCTCCAGCCCCCAGGGGCGCTCGGGGCGGCCGTGCAGCAGGTCGAGGGCCGGGCGCAGGCGCTCGTCGACGAGCAGCCGCAGCCAGCCGGAGGGCAGCGCGGACCGGTCGACATAGGACCGCAGCACTTCCAGCAGGAGGAGCTGACCGTACTGGCGGACCGCGAAGGCCGAGCCGGGCCGCTGCGCGGTGGCCTCGTCGAACATGCGCAGCAGTGCGGCGAGGAGCCGGTCGTCGTCACCGGCCGATTTGATGTGCGCCAGGGGCGGCAGTGATTCGAGGAGGAGCGTGCTTCCGGCCGCGTTCAGACCCACGCTGCCGCCGATCACGATGTCGTCGGCGTCGCGGTCCGCGGACGCGAAGCGGTCGGTGGAGAAGTCGGATTCCGGCTCCACCTCCTGGCGGGGTTCCGGGCCGGCTTCGAACGCGACCCAGGAACGGCCGGTGAGGATCGCCACGTCACCCACCACGAGGTCAACCGGTTCGTCGATCCCGTCGGTTGCCAGGCGGGCCCGACCACTGACGAGCGCGAAGAACTTGACCGGGTCGGAGAGCGGTGCGCGCAGCCGCCATCCGCCGCGAGCCGCGATACCGCCCGTGAGGACACCGCGGACCTCGACCAGATCGAGCGCTTCGGAGAGTCGATCGGTGACCATAACCGTACTCTCGCTCAAAAAATCGGGATCCTCAAGTATTCATCGTCCGGACGCCCTTCGGGAGACTGGTGGCAGCAGCCCGCAGACGGACCTACAGGAGGAAACATGCGTTACCGCGGCCTGGGCAAGACCGGGATCAAGGTGAGCCCTTACGCTCTCGGCGCGATGATGTTCGGGGCCATCGGCAATCCCGACCACGACGACTGCGTCCGCATCATCCACCGGGCGCTGGACTCCGGCATCAACCTCATCGACACAGCCGACGCGTACGGGCACGGCGAGTCGGAGGAGATCGTCGGCCAGGCGCTGAAGGGCCGGCGGGACGACGTCGTGCTCGCGACCAAGGCCCGGAAGCCGATGAGCGACGACCCGAACCACCAGGGCGCGTCCCGGCGCTGGCTGGTGCGCGCATTAGAGGACTCGCTGCGCCGCCTCGAGACCGACTATGTGGACATCTACCAGATTCACCGCCCGGACCCCGACACCGACATCGAGGAGACGCTCGGGGCTCTCACCGACCTGCAACGAGCCGGCAAGATCCGCACCTTCGGTACCTCGGCCATGCCGGCCTCCGACATCGTCCGCGCCCACTGGACCGCCGAGCGGCGCGGCCTTTCCCGGCCGCGTACCGAGCAGCCGGTGTACTCGATCCTCGACCGGGGCATCGAGCGCGAGGTGCTCCCGGTGGCGCAGGAGTTCGGCATGGGCACCCTGGTCTGGTCGCCGCTTGCCGGCGGGCTGCTGACCGGGCGCTACCGCAAGGGCCGGCAGGCTGCGACGCACCGCTCCTCGAACTACGACTTCGCACACCTCAAGGACGAACGGCGGCTCGACGCCGTCGAACAGCTCATCCCGCTCGCCGAGGAGGCGGGCATGCCGCTGACCCATCTGGCCGTAGGGTTCGTGCTCGCTCACCCCGGCGTCACCTCCGCGCTCCTCGGGCCGCGGTCCATGGCGCAGCTGGACGATCTGCTCACGGGCGCCGAGGTCACGCTCCCGGACGACGTCCTGGACCGGATCGACGCCATCGTGCCGCCCGGCACGGACACCGGCACACTCGACGTGGCCCACCAGCCGCCGGCCGTCCTCCAGCGGGAACTGAGGCGCCGGCCGCCGGTCGAACGCGCGGCGGCGTGACAGCACCGTGCTGTTGGTCTGCGATGTGATCCGACGGAGGTCCCGCCCACGGGACCCGTCTTATGGAAGGGATAGATCTATGTCTGATGCTCCGTTGCCCGAGGCCGCCCTGGCCTTTCTCCGTAAGCCGAACCCGGCCGTCATGGCGACGGTCACGGCGAAAGGTCGCCCTGTATCGGTGGCGACCTGGTACCTCATCGAAGATGACGGACGTCTCATGCTGTGCATGAACGCCGACCGCGCTCGCCTGAAACACCTGCAGAACAACGGCCACGTCTCGCTGACTGTTCTTGGCGCGGACGACTTCGGCACGCATGTATCCGTCCAGGGACACGTCGTGTCGATCAAGCCTGATGAGGGACTCGCCGACATCGATCGACTCTCAAGGCACTTCCTCGGCAAGGACTACCCTGCCAGAGAGAACCCGCTCGTGACGGTCCACGTGGCGATCGATCGATGGTTCGGTTGGTCCGGAGGTCGTCCCCTTCAGTACTAACCTCGATCTTGTACGAGGGCCCGTCAGCTTGCTGGCGGGCCTTTCGGCTCGTTCGATGTGAGGATTCCTACCGGTGTGCAGGCTGATGGCCCGGCTGCCGCGCTATCCCGCCACGGGGTACATCGCCGCGCGCCGCCCCTCCGGTGACGCCAACCACTCCAGCTTGCCTGCGGTGTCCGCTTCCTCCAGCGGTGGGTGCAGGACGATCGACAGATCCGGCCGCGCCGGCAGCCTCATCACGCTGGACTCGAAGTACAGCAGCCCGAGCACCGGGTAGATCATCTCCTTGCGGATCTGTCCCGGCCTCCTCGATGTCCCGCCGCTCCCACACCTCGGCGAACTCCGGGCTTGCCGCCTTCAGTTCGGCCGCCACTGACTGGAATCCCTCGTCGTCCGGGCTGGACAGGCTGGCTGCCCGGAACTGCGCGACGACCGTGCGCGCGTTCTGCTCCCAACTCCGTGCACGGGCGCGGTACATCGGGTTGGTGAAGAAGTCGACGAGGCAGTTCTGCGTGATGCCGGGCTTCATCCCGAGGACCGTCGCGGCCGCGTCGTTGAACAGCACGGTGTTGTAGTACAGGTCCATGATGTGGGCCGGATACGGCATCCACGCGTCGATCATCCGCTGTAGCCCCGCGAGGGTGACCCCTTGCCTGTCCGGCTCGGTCTCGGGTACGGGCGGGTGCAGCTCGGCGAGGACGTAGAGATGGCGGCGCTCGGTATGGGTCAGCCGCAGGACGCGGGCGACGGAGCCGAGTACCTGGGGGGAGACCGAGATGTTCCGGCCCTGCTCCGGCCGGGTCGGCTCCTCGTTGCACTTCCCGTACGAAACCGCCTGCTCGTCGGTCAAGAACTCCACTGGCATGGCACTGACGCTAACGACGCCCGCAGCTGTGCAAGCGATCTTCCGCCGAACCCCGGTGCAAGGCCGATCGGCTGTGCTAGAAGCCCCTGACCTCCGGCTTGGCGTAACTGCTGTTCCGTTGTGCCCAAGGCCGTCCAACGCGGGCGCGCGCGTGTCCGAGTCGAAAGCTGAACCGTTCACCTCCCGCCGGCGGACCGTGCGCCCGCAGGATCGCCCTTGATGAACTGGAGATCGTCCCGGAACGCGGGAAGGGCCCCAGGGCCGCTTGGATTCTAACGGCCCTCGCAACACCCGCGATTTGTAGGAGTTGTGAGGACCCCTTAAACCCGCCATCCGTGGACGACTCCGGGGCCCCGTTGGTGCCCGTGGCGCTCTCAGCGGCCTCCAGCACCACCGTGGGCCCCGTGGTGGCCACGGTGGTGCTCGCGCAGCATTCGCATGACGGTCGGCGGGGAAGGGTGCTGCCCCTTCTTGGCGCCCTTGGTGATGACGAGTCGGGCGGCGATCTCGCGCTGGCTCAGCTCCTGGTCCCGCAGGTGCGGGCGCCATGTCGAGCATGTCGTCGTCGGTGACGCTCGCGCCGCCGATCCCCTTCCCCCGCAGACGAGTCGACTCGTGCCCCTCCAGCGTCCGGTCGCGGATGTACTCGCGCTCCATGCCCGACATCGCGGCGAGCACGGTGAAGACGACGCCGCCCGGGTCATGGCTGCCCTAGAGGTCGCCGGTGAGGAACTGCAGGCCGATGCCGCCCGTGCGCGGGGGCTGGGGGTGCGTCAGCCGGCGAGGTTCTCCTTGACCCACTGGCGGAGGTCGGTCACGGGGATCGCGTGGCGTGCGTTGTAGGTGTCGTCCTTCGCCCACGCGACGCCGCGGCCCTGTGCGAAGACCGCCCGGTATTTCCGCGTCATGTTGTCCGGGTCGGCGGCCAGCTCGTCGAGCAGCGACGGAACCGTCCACACCTCACGGCGGAACGGACGCTCCAGCACGGTCTCGAGCGTCTCGGCCAGCTCGCCGTAGGTGATGGTGTCACCGGCGAGGTAGACGATCTCGTCGCGGATGCGAGGTTCGGCGAAGAGGATGTCCGCGGTGAGGGCGCCGATGTCTTCGGGCGTTGTCACGGTGACCGCCGTCTCGAGACTTCCCAGCGCGTTGACGGTGTCGTTGGGCAGGTCCACCATGCCCGAGCCGGGCTCGAAGAGGTAGTTCATGAACATGCCGGTGGAGATGATGACCCACTCGGTCTGGTCCTGGGACCGGAGCAGGTCACGGACGTCCAGCTGGGAGTCGAAGATGTCCTGCGGGCTTCCTCGGCCTATGACGTCGAAGTCGACGCCGAACTGCCACGGGAAGTACCGCGGGACCCTCGCCTGGAGGGCGGCCTGGGCGACCTTCATGGGGGTCTCGAGGCCGGCGGTGATGCCCGTGCACCCGATGACCGTGTCGTAGTCGGCGAAGAGGGAGGCGAGCTCGTCGACGGTGTTCTTCACGAGGTCGCCTTCGACGATCTTCACCCCAAGGTTCTTGATCTCAGCGACGTCGCGCTGCTTGTCGGGTGCCGTGGACGCGATCGCGCCGGCCCGCAGGAGCACGCTGACGGACGAGCCCTCCACGTCCCTCGCGCGTCGGACGACGTTGCGGATGACGGGCATGCCGAGCTCCCCGGCTCCGATGATGAGGATGTCCCGGGAGGTGGGGATCGAGCTGTCGTTGGTCATCTGAAGATCGCTCTCGTGTTCGCCTTTCCCCAGCGTGTTCTGGTCGCTGGGGTCTCGAGAAACACCGTAAACTTTGACATCAGTGTCAAGGTCAAGTCGCCGACTGACGAGGAGGAGCGAGGGATGAAGATCAGTGAGGCCGCCCAAAAGACAGGAGCCCCGGCTCGGATGCTCCGCTACTACGAGCAGCAGGGCCTCATCGAGTCGTCGCGGTCGACCAACGGTTACCGCGACTACTCCGAGGACCAGGTCGAGCATGCACGTCACGTCCGGGCGCTCGTCGAGGCCGGCCTGTCGACGAGGATGATCAAGATCGTGCTGGATATCGAGGCTCCCTCGAACCAGGACGCAGCGGGCGCGTGCACCCAGATCCTGGCAGAGGAGCTCGCTCGCGAGCTGCGCGTCGTCGAGAACAGGATCGTGTGCCTGGAGAAGAGCCGAGACGCGGTGATCGACTACCTCCGGCGAACGGGCCACGCAGACCTGCTGACCCCAGCATGATTCGCAACCCCCGGGACCCGAGGGCGGAGGGGCATGGCCCCGGCCTGTCGGCGACGTCGGCCTCAACGGCGTCGACGTCGGCCGCCTGGCCAGCGCCCGTGCGTTGTGGATTGGTGCAGCGGGTGAGAACACCGCAACCTCTGAGCGCGCCGTCCGTGCGGCGTTCCCAGCCTCGCGACGAGTCGGCTCAGTATTGGAGAGGGCGTCCCCCGGACCATCCGAACCAGCGGTCGATTGCGACGTGGACCGTGACGAGCGGGCTGTCCTTGGCGGGGTAGTCCCTGCCGAGGAAGTGTCGCGACAGCCGGTCCATGTCAGCCAGGCCCTCGTCGGACTTGATCGACACCACGTGACCCTGGAGGGAGATGTGGGTGCCGAAGTCGTCTGCTACGAGCACGGTCAGTGCCACATAGCCGTTGCTCTGCAGGTGTTTGAGACGGGCCCGGTCAGCGTTCATGCACAGCATGAGGCGACCGTGCTCCTCGATGAGATACCACGTCGCTACCGAGACGGGCCGGCCCTTCGGCGTGACCGTCGCCATAACGGCGGGATTGGGCTTGGGTAAGATCGCTAAAGCTGCATCCGGTAGAGGTTCATCAGATATCGATCGATCATCTCTCGCAGGCCACACGATGATCAGGACCACGCTCGCCTTGCGACCGCCTCGCGTGTGGCAGCCCTGACCGCCACCAACAGATGACCAACCACCGCCGCTTACCGCTGACATTCACAGCTCTGCTGGTGCACATCCGTCTTCCGCCGAATTCCGGTGCAAGGCCGATCCGGTCCTGGAAGTGGCCGGCGACGGCTGCCTCTACCACGACGGCAAGCTGATCACTCGGCGGGTTCGCCGTTCGCCACACCGGATGGCTGAGGCCGGCCCGTCCCACGCGGGCGGGCCGGCCTCGAACGAGTGTTTACGGGGTCACGGTGATCGCGGGCGCCATCTCGGCGGTCCCGTTGGTGAGCTTCCCGGAGCCGGTGGCGCCTTCGGAGCTGACGAAGCGCAGTTCGTGGTTGGTGCCCCCAGCGTTGCCGACGGCGAGCAGGAGCGTGGACTGCTTGGCCGAGTAGGCGTTCTGGACGAAGGAGGTGATGTCGACGGTGATGTCGCGGCCGTCGATGGCGTTGTCCTGGTGGGTCCCGCCGCCCTCGGGGACGAGGGTCGAACCGAGAGTGAAGGTGGCCGACTTGGCGACGGAGGAGGCCGTGGCGGTGAAGCTCGGCCGGTTCTGCCACGTCATGGTGTTGACAGGGCAGGACGTGCCGCCGCCGGTGCAGGTGGTGTCGCTGACGGGTTGCACGAGCAGCTGGTCGGTGTCGGTCGACGGCACCGACGAGTAGCGGTGGCCGACGTAGGTGAGATGGAGTGTCGCTCGGCTCGGTGCCCTGGTGAGGCTGTTGATGGGGAACTGAAGGTAGGAGAGCTTTCCGTCCCCGGCTCCTGTCGTGTACTGCTCGCCCAGCAGGCCGACCCCGGTGTTGCGGGTGATGAGGGTCAGATCCGTGGAGTTGTTCTTGGTCTGGTCGCCGGTCCACGCGCCCACCCAGGTGTCACCGCTGGTGAGGGCGCCGGGCTTGACGTTCTGAGTCTGTCCGTTCGCGTCCGTGTAGGTGCTGGTCAGCGTGCCGATCCGGCTCGGCGCCAGCGGGAACTGGCTGGTGTATTGGACGAGTTGGTCGGCGACGCGGAGGTTGTTGAGCGTCACGTTCGTGGCGCCGTTCAACGTGTTGCTCGTGTTCTGCTTCGAAAACCACACGTTGTCGAGGGTGACGGTGCCGATCGGGGTCTTGGTGTACGAGTAGGTGGTGCCCGATCCGTCGGGGTTGGGGGCGTACCCGTAGGTCGCCTGCTGGTCGGCGGTGATGGTCTGGGTTGATCCGTCGCCGCCGTTGAGCCAGAACGGTCCCTTGGTGAACCGGGAGGTGTCGATCGAGCTGTTCTTGATCACGACGCTCTGCGTGCGCGGGCCGTTGTTCAAGGAGATGCCGCCGGCCGACGCCGACAAGGAGTTGAAGTTGTCGAACGTGTAGTCGGCGAGCCGGTGTCCGTATGCACTCCCTCCGATCCGGATCGCATTGCCGGCACCGACGGACCAGTTCAGCGTGTTGCTGACCGCGATGTTCTTCGAGTCCTCGTAGGTCCAGTGGTAGTTGTCGAACCCGAGCGCGTCTACGACGGTGTCGTAGGCGGCCACTGCGTTGGCATAGCCCTGGAGGTCGGCACTGGAGGTGCCGAGCTGGAAGTTGTTCCACACGCCGGGCGCCAGCGGGGTGAACCCGTCGCTGGGGTTGTAGTGGCCGGAGGCGAAGGCGTCGTCGTTGCCGAGGGTGAAGACGCCGTTGGCGGTGATGTCCTGGCCGCTGGAGAAGTTCGTCCCGTCGATCCACGGCTGGCCGTACGGGGTGAGGGCCTTGATGTTGTTGAACCTCACCCTTTTGGCGCTGTGGGTCTCATAGTTCCACTGCTTCGTGTCGCGCACATACGTGTCGTTGAACGTGATGTCCGACGAGTGCATGACCATGACCCCGCCCTGGTGCTGGCTCCGGTAGGCGTCATGTGCGTCACCGATGCTGCGGGCGTTGTAGTTCGCCACGCCGTTGCCGTCGAAAACGCCGCGGCCGTTGAACTCGATGTTGCTCGAGTTGATGACCCCGACCGCCGGCTCGAACGCCTCCATGTACGCCTGGATGCGGTTCTTCAGCAGCGCTCCTCCATCGGTGTAGATCCTCAGCTTGCCGCCCTTGAGCTTGCTGCCGTCCAGACCCTTGACCAGGAGACCGGACGACACATACGTACCGTTCGGGAAGTAGAGCGTGTTGAGCGCCGTGGGATTGGCCTTGATGGTGTCGATGGCGGCCTGCAAGGCGTACGTGACGTCATTGGCGGCCATCGTCCGTACGCTCGGGTAGCGCACATTGACGCTGCTCGCGCTCACCAGGCTCCCGGCCGAGGTCTTCTGACCGGCGGGTATGGCGGTGCCGCCCACGGTCTTGCCGGCCATGGAGCTCGCCGTCGCGGCGGGAGGCTTCTGGGCCGCACTGTTCGGGTGCGCCGCGAGGTACTTCGCGGCGAATTCCTGGAAGTTGAGGACACCGGTCTGCCTGTTGACACCGGAACCGTCCGGTGCGCTCGTGGTGTCCGGACGCTGGCCCGCGCCTTCCAGAGGGTCGTTGATGACCGCCAGGTAGGGCTGTCCTGCGGCGTTGGTCGAGTCGCCGTTGACCATCACGATCGCCTGGTTCAACTTGGCGGCGGCTGACATGCGGAACGTCAGGGTGTGCTTGTCCGCGCTCACCGAGACGCTGCCGGACGGGTAGTAGCGGGCCGGGTAGACGTTCACCGTGTCGATCGTGGTGCTGGGCAGCGTGACCGTGATCGTCGGTGTGCGGGAGTCCGAGGCGAAGCGCGCGATGTCGAAGTTGTTGCGGTTCGCGGTGTACTTGACCGCCTCGACGGGCGTGCCGGCGACTTGCACCTGGTACTTCGTGGACGCCACGTCCGGGGACGTCGTCGTACCGCCCCCCACTCCCGTCGGTGCGTAGCTGTGGACGGTGGTGGCGGCGTGTGCGGGGACGGTACCCGTGAGCATGAGGCTCGCCGCCGCAAGGGTGGCGCCGGCAGCGGCTGCGATGAAGCGCTTGACGCGCGATCTGCGGCGCGCCGGGGCGGGGTTCGGGGCGGCGTCGCCGCCGGCCGGTCGGTTCATGGCTGTCTCTCCTCCGGACGAGACCTTCCAGGTCTGTTCAGGCGGTCGCCGCCTGCTGGAGGCGGCGCGGAGCATTCGCGATGTCGCGGCCGGACCGCGGCCGTTTGGGCCGTCGCGGCCGAGAGGACCACCCCGGCGCACCGGGAGCAGGGTGCGAGGTGGCATCGGGTGTTGGTGCGCGCAGTGGGTGTCGGCTGTTCGAGCCGCAGGGTGACGCCACCACCACGTTGACCGATCCACGAGATCGGTCAACGGCGGGGACGTTACTGCCGTGTTTTGGAGCCGTCAATGCTCCGTGCGCGTCCAGTTGCGGCAACAGCCATGACCTGCCCCTGGTGCCCTAACTGGCTCTGCAGCGGCTGAAATTACTGCCATTGCGCGAAGTCTTGCCCTGGCGCGACAGTCGCCCTACGCTGACGCCACTTTCGTGGATCGATAAATGTTTCGGGGAGACTACGTGGTGACAATGGCGGACGTGGCCGCGAGGGCGGGCGTCACCAAACAGACCGTCTCCAACGTGGTTTCGGGCAAGAAGGTGCGGCCGGAGACCTTGGCGAAGGTGAACAGCGCGATCGCCGAACTCGGCTACAAGCCGAACCTGGTGGCGCGTTCACTGCGCACCGGCAGCACCTCGACGGTGGGTCTGTTCGTGCCGTCGGTGGCCAACGCGTTCTATTCGGAGGTGGTCGAGGAGGTGGAGAACCTCCTGGTCGGCCGCGGGTACAACCTGCTGCTCGCCACGACGCGCGACGATCCCGACTACACCCGGGCCCACTTGGAGAACCTCACTGCCCGCTCGGTGGACGCCTTGCTGGTCGCCGGGGACAACGGCGTCGAACAGCAGCTGCCGATGCTCGCGGAGGCCAACTTCCCGGTCGCTCTGTTCGCGTGGGAGGGCGACCCGCCGACCACACTGCCCGTAGTGTCCATCGACTACCAGCACGCAGGTTTTCTGGCCGGGTCCTACCTGCGGGATCTCGGCCACCGCAACGTCGCGGTGATCGCCGACCTCCCCGCCCACACGCCTCGCATCGTCGGCTTGCGCCGGGCGTTCGCCGCCGACGGCCTTGACGAACGCATGGTGTTCGCCTGCACCAGCGACGACGCCGCCGGCGGTTTCGCCGCGGCCGGCGCGGCACTGGAGGCGGATCCGGAGCTGACGGCGATCTTCGCCACCCACGACATCCTGGCCGTCGGTGCCATAGAAGCCGTGGTCCGGTCCGGGCGACGGGTCCCCGACGACGTCAGCGTCGTCGGCTTCGACGACATCGCCCAAGTCGGGCGGATCCGCCCGGCATTGACCACGGTCACCTTCCCCAAACGCGAGATGGCCCAGCAAGCCGTCGAACTGCTGCTGCGGGCCGTCGACTCCGGCCGGCCGCCGACCAACGTCGTATCGCTGCTGCGCCCGACCCTGACGATCCGGGACAGCAGCGGCCCCGCCCGGCGCGCCCGCCCGGCGCCCGGCACCGCCTGACCTGCCACGGCACACCCCTATAGCCGCCGACGCGGTCCTTCCCAGTCATCTCCCGCCATCACGGGGCATTTCGAGAGGAAACACCTTTGCTGGTGAACGGCATGGACCCCAACAGCTACGTCGAAGACCGGTCGCCGGGCACCGGACGGCTGCGGCCACGCGCCGCGTTCGCCACCGACCTGCCCGCGATCGCGCTCGACGGCGACTGGAGATTCCGACTGGCGTCAGGGCTGGACGACCTCACCGGGGACTTCGCCGCGCCGGACTTCGACGACACCACCTGGGACCTGCTCGCCGTACCGTCCTGCTGGCAGATGACCGGCCTGCCCCGCGAGCCGCGCTACGGCGCCCCGGCCTACACCAACATCCTGTACTCGTTCCCCGTCGACCCGCCGCGGGTGCCTCGGCAGAATCCGACCGGCGAGTACCGCCGCGCGTTCGATGTTCCGGACGGTTTCCCGGCGTCGGCCGCGGTGCTCCGGTTCGAGGGCGTCGACTCCGCGTTCGCGGTGTGGCTCAACGGGATCCGGCTCGGCGACGGCAAGGGCAGCCGGCTGACCACCGAGTTCGACGTCTCCACCGCCCTGCGGCCCGGCCGGAACGTACTCGCGGTCCGCGTGCACCAGTGGTCGTCCGGCAGCTACCTGGAAGACCAGGACATGTGGTGGCTGTCCGGGATCTTCCGCTCGGTGTCCGTGGCTGCCCGCGGTGTCGAGGATTTCTTCGTCCGCGCCGCCTACGACCACGCAACGGGGCAGGGCACCCTGGCCGTCGACGTCACCGCCGCTTGCGGGGTGTCCCTGTCGGTGCCCGAACTCGGCATATCCGCCGCCGATCCGGCCGGCCCGTACGTCATCGACAGCATCGAGCCCTGGTCGGACGAACAACCCCGCCTGTACTCAGGGGAGTTGGTCTCCGATACCGGCGAGCGCATACCGCTGCGCATCGGCTTTCGCACCGTGTCCGTGGTGGACGGCGTGCTGACCGTGAACGGCAGGCCGGTTTCGCTGCGGGGCGTCAACCGCCACGAATGGCACCCGCTGACGGGGCGGACCCTGACCGAGGACGCCATGGTGGCCGACGTGCTGCTCATGAAGCAGCACAACATCAACGCGGTGCGCACCGCCCACTACCCGCCCGACCACCGTTTCCTGGACCTGTGCGACAAGCACGGCCTGTGGGTGTTCTGCGAGGGCGACCTCGAGACGCACGGCTTCGAACCCGGCGGCTGGCGGCGCAACCCCAGCGACGACCCCGCCTGGCGCGAGGCCTACCTGGACCGGACCGCGCGGCTGGTGGAACGCGACAAGAACCACCCCTCGGTCATCGTCTGGTCGCTGGGCAACGAGGCCGGCACCGGAGTCAACCTGGCCGCCTCGGCCGCGTGGATCCGCCGGCGCGACGACAGCCGCCCGATCCACTACGAGGGCGACTTCGCGAGCTGCGCGTACGTCGACCTGTACTCCCGCATGTACATCGGCGTGGACGAACTGGCCGCCGTGGGACGCGGCCAGGAGGCACCGACGGCTGATCCGGCCGACGACGCACATCGCCGCGCCCTGCCGGCCGTGCTGTGCGAGTACGGACACGCCATGGGCACCGGACCCGGCGGGCTGTCCGAGTACCAGCGGGTCGTCGAGGCGCATCCGCGCCTGGCCGGTGGATTCGTCTGGGAGTGGATCGACCACGGGATCGCCCGGCTCACCGAGGAGCAGGAGCCCCGCGCGTTCTACGCCTACGGCGGCGACTTCGGCGAGGAGGTGCACGACGGCGCCTTCGTCGCCGACGGGCTGCTCTTCCCCGACCGCACACCGTCGCCGGGCCTGGTCGAGTACAAGAAGGTCATCGAACCGGTCCGGATCCGCATCGATCCGGCAGCGCGGCAGCTCGTCGTGCACAACCTGCACCGCATCCGCGACACCGGCCACCTGGACTTCCGGTGGAACGCCGAGGACGGCGGCGAGCCGGTGGGCTCCGGCGAATTGAAGGTGCCCACGACCGCTCCGGGCGCGACGACCACCGTCGAATGGCCCGCGGAGGTCGCCGCGGCGCTCGATGCGGCGCGCGAGAACGGCTCCGGCGACGAGGTGTGGTTGACCGTGACCGCGGTGCTCGCCGCCGACGAGACCTGGGCCGGGGCCGGTCACGAGATCGCCTGGGCGCAGGGGCGGGTAGCTGCTTCCGCCGCCGTGCCAGCCCCCTCTGCCTCGGTGCCGGCGCTCCCCCACAACGGGCACATCACCCTGGGCCCCGCGCAATTCGACGCCCGTAGCGGGCAGTTGATCCGGCTCGGCGGCCTGGAGCTCGACGGGCCCAGGCTGGACATCTGGCGTGCCCCGATCGACAACGACCTGCTCAACGCGTTCGGCGAGCCGCAGATCACCGACTGGCTAGCCGTCGGCCTGCACCGGATGCGCCATGAGGTCCTGAGCGTCGAACCCGACGCACCAGGGCTCACGGTCACCGCCCGGCTCGCCGCCGCCGGATCCTCCTCGGCGCTCGGCGTGGTCTACCGCTGGACGGCCGGCGACGGACCGGACGCGGGACAGCACCGGCTCCGCCTGGAATGCGCCGTCACCCCTGACGGCGCGTGGTCGGTGCCGCTGCCCCGGCTGGGGATCGCACTGTCGCTGCCCGGCACCGACGCCGAGGTCGAGTGGTTCGGCCTCGGTCCCGGCGAGGCGTACCGCGACTCCCGTACCGCCGCTCGCACAGGCCGTCACCGGTCGACGGTGTCGGCGATGCAGACCCCTTATGTGCGCCCGCAGGAGAACGGCAACCGTCACCACGTGCGCCGCGCCCGGATCACCACCGCGGACGGCACCCTGCTCATCACGGGCGCCCCGGTCATCGACCTGACCGTGCGTCCTTGGAGCACCGCGGCGCTGGCTGCCGCGGCCCACCAGCACGACCTGGTCGGCGACGGCCGGCTCCATCTCCACCTCGACCACGCGCACCACGGCCTCGGCAGCGCGTCCTGCGGGCCGGGCCCGTCGGCATCGGACGTCCTGGCCGCGGTCCCGACGGTGTTCAGCGTGGAGTTCAGCACCGGTCGGTAGGCGGGCCTGGCCGCCTGCCCACCGACAGTCCAGCAAGTCAGTCCCCGTCACGAAGGGTTTCCCTCACATGGACCGCACCACCATACGCAGCCGCAGACTCCTGGCGCTCGCCACCGCGGCGGTCATGGCCTTCGGAGTCGCCGCGTGCAGCGATGACAAGAACGACTCGGCCGGAGAATCGGGCCACAGCGGGCCGGTGAAGATGGAGTTCTGGGGCTGGGCCGGCTACGAGAAGATAGTCGACCAGTGGAACGCCGCCCACCCGGACATCAAGGTCACCTTCAAGAAGATCCCGTCGGGCCCTGCGGGCGGCTACACCCAGATCAACAACGCGCTCGCTGCAGGCAACGGCCCGTGCCTGGCCCAGATCGAGTACCAGAACATCCCGTCGATGCTCGTGAAGAACTCGGTCATGGACATCACGCGATACGCGAGCGACGGCATGGACAAGTACGTCCCGTCGGCCGTCTCCGCCTCCAGCGTCGGCGACAAGATCTACGGGGTTCCGGTGGACATCGGCCCGATGGTCCTCTTCTACCGCAAGGACCTGTTCGACAAATACGGCATCAGTAAGCCGCCGGCCACCTGGGCCGAGTACAAGGCCGACGCCGAGAAGGTCAAAACCGCCGACCCTGCTGTGAAGTTCGGCACCAAGCTCGGCGACGGCGCCGGTTTGGCGTCCTTCACCCTGCAGACCGGTCAGTCCTGGTACTCGACCCAGGGAGACAGCTGGACCGTCAACATCGACAACCCCGGCACCCGCAAGGTCGCCTCCTACTGGCAGGACCTGAAGGACCAGGGTCTGGTGGCGAAGCACGGCAGCGCCTGGGACCCGCAGTTCAACAAGGCCTCCGAAGCCGGCAAAGTGCTGACGTTCGTCAGCGCCTCCTGGGCCGCGGGCGGTCTGAAGTCGGACCTGAAGGGCGAGGCCGGCAAGTGGAGGGTGGCCCCGATGCCGACCTGGGAGGCCGGCGACAACAAGAGCGCCAGCAGCGGCGGCTCGGCCACCTCGGTGATCACCGGCTGCAGGACGCCCCGTGAAGCGGTGCAGTTCGCCGATTTCCTCTCCAGTGACCCGCAGGCCGTGAAGACGGGCATCGAAGGCGGGCTCTACCCGGCGTCGAAGGCCGGACAGGACGACCCGTTGCTCACGGGCGGTGACCCGTTCTTCGGCGGCCAGAAGGTCGGTGACGTGTACAGGGCCTCCGCCGCGCGGGTACCCAGCACCTGGACCAACGGCCCGACCTTCCAGCAGGTCGAGACGGACTTCACCGGCGCCATCGGCAAGGGCACCCTGCCGGAGGCGGTCACCAAGGTCCAGACCTCGACGGTCGCCGCGATCAAGAAGCTCGGCTTGTCGGTGACCAACGGCTGAGGCGGCACGACTCCAGCCGCTCCGAAGGATTCCCGCGGCCGCCCGTATCCGGCGCCGCGGGGATCCGTTCCCTGACGACAAACCGCCCAGCGAGGTTTCCATGAGCAGTCCCAGCAGCACCCGGACCGCGTCACCGCCGCGGCCGGCGCCCGCGGTCACCGGCCGCGTCTTCCCCGCCGGCCGGCCGCGGCGCGCCGGCCTGCGCAGCGCGTTGACCGCGTCAGGTTTCCTGGCGCCGTTCGCGGTCCTCTTCCTGACCATGATGGTCGCGCCGATCTGTTACGCGATCTACCAGAGCTTCTTCACCGTCCGCCGCGCCGGGCTTTTCGGCGGTACGCAGTCCACCGAGTTCACGGGACTGTCCAACTACGCCGATGCCTTCGGCGACCACGACTTCACCGCGTCGATCGTGCGGGTCGTGCTGTTCGGCTGCGTCCAGGTCCCGGTCATGCTCGTCCTGGCCCTCCTGCTCGCGCTCCTGCTGGACTCCCGCTCGGCCCGGCTGCGGAAGACCTACCGGCTCACGTTCTTCCTGCCCTACGCGCTGCCGGGTGCGATCGCCGCGTTGATGTGGTCCTTCCTTCTGGTGAAGGACCTCTCGCCGTTCACCGGACCGCTGTCCCACCTCGGGATCGACGTCGACTTCCTGTCGCCGTCGTGGGTCCCGTTCTCGATCGGGAACATGATCACGTGGGGTTGGACCGGCTACAACATGCTGATCATCTACTCCGCGCTGCAGACGATCCCGGCGGAGGTGATGGAGGCCGCCGCGCTCGACGGTTGCACCGGATGGCGCCTGGCGTGGGCGGTGAAGATCCCGCTGGTGCGTCCCGCGCTGGTGCTGACCACGGTCTTCTCCATCATCGGGACGGCGCAGCTGTACACCGAGCCTGCGGTCCTGGTCGGCGCGCGCATCCCGGGCGTCGACCCGAAGTTCTCCCCGATCATGAACTCGACCGTGGCCATGGACGTGGGCGGCCAGAACCTGGCCGCCGCCCAGTCCGTCGTGCTCGCGGTGATCACCCTCGTGCTGTCGTTCGGATTCCTCAAGTACAACCAGCGCAAGGGAGCGATGGCATGAGCGTGATCTCGGCCGCCCGGCCCACCCGACCGACCCGGCCCGCCCGCCGCCGTGCCACTGACATCGCCAGCAAGACCGTCGTCAACGGCGTGCTGGGCCTGATGGCCCTGTACACGCTGATCCCGCTGTGGTGGCTGTTCGTCTCCTCGACGAAGGAATCGGGCTACCTCTACACCGGTACGCCGCTGTGGTTCTCCCACTTCGACCTGGTCACCAACATCAGGGACGTGTTCGCCTTCGAGGGCGGCATCTTCGCCACCTGGCTCGCCAACAGCGCGCTGTACAGCCTCGTCGGCGCCGCCGTCGGCACCCTGCTGTCCGCGATGGCCGGCTACGCGCTGTCCAAGTTCCACTTCCGCGGTCGCGAAGGCGTGTTCAACGTCGTCCTCGCCTCGGTTCTCATTCCGGCGCCGATGTTCGCCCTGCCGTTGTTCCTGCTCATGGCCAAGCTCGACATCACCAACTCCTACTGGTCGGTGTTGCTGCCGAGCTGTGTCAGCCCGTTCGGTGTCTACCTGTGCCGGATCTTCGCCGCGGCGTCCGTCCCGGACGAACTCCTTGAGGCCGCACGGCTCGACGGAGCAGGCGAACGCCGCACCTTCTTCCGGATCGCCCTGCCGCTGATGTCGCCTGCCCTGGTGACCGTCTTTCTTTTCCAGTTCGTCGGCATCTGGAACAACTACCTGCTGCCCTCGCTCATGCTCAACAGCCCCTCACTGCAGCCTGTCACGGTGGGCCTGGTGCAGTGGCGCGCGGAGAGAGCCAGCGGAGTGCCGACGCTGATGCCGATCACCGGTGCCTTCCTGTCGCTGATCCCTCTGCTCGTCGCCTTCATCTGTCTCCAGCGGTTCTGGCGCAAGGGCCTGACCGCAGGCGCCGTCAAGTAGCGCGTTCGCCGCCTCACACACCTCCTGAACTGCAAAGGATCCCGTCATCGCCCCTGTCCGGCGCCGCACCTTCGGCTCGTTCGTCGAACACCTCGGCCGCTGCGTGTACACCGGGCTCTACGAGCCGGAACACCCGACCGCGAACTACGACGGTTTCGTATGGACGTCGTCGCGCTCGTCAGGGAGCTCGGCAGCACGACCATCCGCTACCCGGGCGGCAACTTCGTCTCCGGCTTCCGCTGGGAGGACTCGGTCGGCCCGCGCGACAAGCGCCCGGTGCGCCGCGACCTCGCCTGGCACTCGCTGGAGTCGAACCAGGTCGGCCTGGACGAGTTCGCCCGCTGGCTCAAGCTCACCGACTCCGAGCTGATGCTCGGGGTGAACCTCGGCACGCGGGGCATCCAGCCCGCCCTGGACCTGCTCGAGTACGCCAACCATCCCTCGGGTACGGCGCTGCCGGATCTGCGTATCGCCAACGGCACGCCGGAGCCGCACAACGTGCGCATGTGGTGCTTCGGCAACGAGATGGACGGATCCTGGCAGACCGGCTTCATGACGGCCGACGACTACGGCAAGCTCACCCCCCCCGTACCGCCGCCGCGATGAAGATGGCCGACAAGGACCTCGAACTCGTGATCTGCGGCTCCTCCGGCTCCTGGATGCCGACCTTCGGCGACTGGGAGCGCACGGTGCTCGAGCACACCTACGACCACGTCGACTACGTCTCCTGCCACGCCTACTACCAGGAGCTCGACGGCGACCTCGGCTCCTTCCTCGCCTCGGCGACCGACATGGACTACTTCATCGACACCGTCGTCGCGACCGCCGACCACGTGGGGTACAAGGAAACGCTCCAAGAAGAAGATCAACATCTCGTTCGACGAGTGGAACGTCTGGTACCAGAAGGAGCACGCGGAGTCCGACGAGGCCAACGACGAGTAGCGGCACGCCCCCCGGCAGCTGGAGGACGTCTACTCGGTGGCGGACGCCGTCGTCGTCGGCAACCTGCTGATGACCCTCCTCAAGCACAGCGACCGCGTCACCTCCGCATCGCTCGCGCAACTCGTCAACGTGATCGCGCCGATCATGACCGAGCCCGGCGGCAGACCACCTTCCACCCGTTCTCGATCACCAGCCGGCTCGCCTCCGGCGAGGTGATCCGGCCCCTGATCCAGGCACCGGTGTACGAGACCGCACGCCACGGTGCGGCATCCGTCATCGACGCCGTCGCCACCGCCGACGAGGACCGGGCCGCGGTCTTCCTCGTCAACCGTGACCTGCACGAGCCCGCGCAGGTCACGATCGACGTCCGGAGCCTCGGCTCGACGCACGTCACCGAGGCGGTCACGCTCGCCGACGCCGACGTGTACGCCAAGAACATATTCGCGGAGCAGAACCGCGTGACCCCGGCCCCGAACACGACCGCGAAGCTCGCCGACGGCGTGCTCAGCATCGAACTGCCACCGCACGACGGCGGGCGCGGGAAAGGGCTCTGATCGACATTTCGGGATCGCCGAGCATGACGGCTCACGGCGTCGAGAGCTGTCCGGTCTCAGATAAGTCCGGGTGAGGCGGTCCCCTGACCTGCGGTGCCCGGACTTGAGCGAGACGGGTTTCGCAAGATCGTCTCACTCAAGTCCGGGCAAACGCCTTCTTGGTCAGATATGGAGTTCGGGCGGGAAGCCGGTCCAGCGCAGTTCTGCGGGCAGATGCCGCATGTCGTTGTAGAAGAGCACGGAGGCCGGCTTATCGGGTGCGTAGCGGATGACCGTCAGAGCCGCGTTGCTGTGGTTGAGGCCCATCCAACGCCACTCGGGCGCGTCGAGGGCAGCCCGGATGAGCCAGCCGATGAGGAAGTTGTGCGTGACAACCAGTTCATGGCGGGGGCGATCTCCGTCGACCGGACCTGTAAATTCGGCAAGTGCTTCCCGCGCCAGCGGTCCACCATTGCGCTCCTCTTCCGGAAACTGAGCGAGGAAGCTGAGCATGGCGTCGGCCGAATCCGGCGGCAGATCCTCCTTCGTAGGCAGGTAGGGGATGTAGTCACCGGCCAGTTCCGACTGGTGCAGTGGGACGGCGGCAAGTTGTGCACTGATCAGCTGGGCCGTCTGCTGCGCCCGAGGCAGCGGCCCGTGATATATCGCCGAAAGTGGGGTGCTCTGGAGTCGTTCTCCGAGCAGAACGGCTTGGCGCCGGCCGCTTTCCGTCAGGGTTGTCTCGTCTGCTGACGCTTCACCGTGCCGGGCGAGGTAGAGGTATCGAGTGGCTGTGTCTGTCATGTCCCGGGTCTCCGTTGCCATCCGTGATCTTGTATGCCGGGATGGACGCTGAGCTCGTTGTGCATAGTTCCGTCGCGGCTGAGCTGGCTCAGTTGGCGATGAGTGTGGGGACGCCTTCGGGGTTGCCGAGCCGATACTCGATCTCCGCGGCTGACGACTTCACAGTCTTCGTGAGCCAGATGCGGCTGGTCCCGCGAATCGGGCTCTCGGTGGGGAAGCGCTGATGGAACTGGACGATGCTGCTGAGAGAGACGTAGAAGTCGTCGCTCATCGCCAGTTTCCTCCAGTGGGGAGACGTGAACATGTGGATCAGCGCGACGCGTTCGGGGAATCCGGCTGCTGTCAGCCAGGGTTCCTTCCTGTCCGGCTCGACTTCGGGCCCTTTGACTCGGACCAGGTCGTGAAGGGTCTCGGCTCGGTGGACGAGCCGCTAGTGGCGGTGGGCGAGCCCGGCCCAGAGCCCTGCGGTGAGTTCCTCGCAGAGGTCGATGAGGGCTGTGCCGTGATGTCGGCGAAGGCGCCAGTACTTCTGCTGTGCTCGAACGACAGCGGGGGTGCGGGACAGATCGAGCTGCTCCTCGGGCGCGTGGACGTGCTGACCGACCCATAGTCTGTGGCGGATGCAGACGTTGTCGTGAATGGGTGCCCAGATCTGGGCGGGAAGTGTCGCGCCTGTGCGCGCGACGACGCAACGGCGGCAGGCCCAGCGAAGGACGTGGTTATCCGGGATGGCGGGCGGATCCGCAGGGCGGTCGTCGGTCTGAAGGTCAGGGAGTGTGCGGACCAGGTGTTGTCGAGTCTGGCCGCTGAGGATGCAGAGGACATCGACGCTGGTCAGGCGAGATTCCAGCCAGCGTGACGGTGCTCGCAGTCGGGCCAGAGGGACATGGTTGGCCAGGGCCAGTCGGGACCAGTAGGACGACTCGCACTCGCCGGGAAACGGCGGCAGCGGGATGGGCAGAGGACGGATCAGGGCCGGACGGAACACGTTCATCCCGTGTGGGGCAGGGATGAGGGACGGTTGTGGCCGGAGGATTCGCTGCTGTGGTCGATGCGGATGTTCTTGATCGTGGTCCGGGTGATGCGTTCGGTCCCGTCCAGGAACGCGGAGATCGCCGCAGCCCGGACAAGGTGGGAGAGACTTCCGATCATGCCGGCCCGTGCGCTGGTGCAGGTATTTCACCATCTCCACCAGGGTGTTGGGCTCGTGCCGGTGGAGGCGGAGGGTGTTCTCCATGGAGGCGATCAGGGACCGCCACTCGCTGTTGAGAGGGAAGGGGCCCGTGCGGATGAGGACGCAGCGGCCGGCGAGCTGCTTGCCGCGAATGCCGGTGAACAACCCGGACTGCTCGACGTCGATCCCGGCATAGACCAAGGTCGCGGGCAGGTGCTCGGTGAAGTACTTCAGGTGGTCGGAGAGGTCTTCACCGGCGATGGTGGCGTGGTTGAGCAGATGGATCTCGTCGACCAGGACCAGGTCCGTGCGGGCCTCGATGAGCACTTGGCAGACGGCGCTGGTGACGTCGATGGTGTTGTGCCTCGGGCCGATCACAGGCAGGCCGAGGAATCGGGCGAACTCCATGGCGAGTTTGGGCGGGGACCCCTTGGGCGGGGCGGTGATGTATACGACCGGGATGCGGGCGCTTCCCGGAAAGCGTTGCCGGACACGCAGTTCGTGCAGGCGGCCGAGCTGCTTGAGAGCGGTGGTCTTCCCGGAGGTCCACTCCCCGGAGACGATGAGTCCGCGACGGACGCCGTGCTCGCGCTGGTTGAGCAGGGTCAGCAGTCGTCCCTGGTGGGCGATGTCCTTGACCGTGGACGTGCGAACGACCTGGAGTTCGGAGTGGTAGGCGATGAGGGCCTCGGCGTAGGCGTCCCGCATCGGCGGGCTCAGGGCCTGCCATTGCTGTTCGGGCAGCAGGTCGAAGACGGCCGGGTCTTCTTCGATGAACCGGCGCCAGCCCTCCAGCCGCGTGGACGGGTCCGTGCGGTCCTCGCCGAGCCCAGGCACTTCCTCACCGTCTGTCTGCGCGGCGGCACCTAACGCCTGTCCCAGGCGTTCGCCCTGCCCGCGTCCGACTCCTGGCGCAACGGCTTCAAGGTGGTTACGCCACGCCCGGGCGAGAAGCGCGTCTTGAGCGGGGCGACCAACGTCAGCGGGTTCACCGTTTTCGACAGTGGCACGAACATCTACCGCGCCTCCGAACAGCTGCCGGCACGCAGAGCCGGCAGCTGTTCGTCGACGGAGTGCGGGTCCAGCGCGTTGCGAGGGCACCGGCTTGCCGTCCTGCAACGCCTACCCACCCGGTCGTGTGCCGCAGCCCCGACCGGGTGGGAAGGTGGGTCACCGGGAAGGCGCCGGTCAGGAGACCGGCCGGATCGTCCAGAGCAGGTTGTTGTTCTGCTGCCAGGTCCACTGCTTGGTCACGGACCCTGAGGTGACCTTGCCGCCGCTGTCGAGGACCAGTCCCGTGCTGCGATTGGCGATCGAGTACTGGCCCTGGCCGCGGGGGGTGATGCGCCACTGCTGCGTGTCGCTGCCGTCCCAGGCCTTCTGCCGGGCCGGATCGCCGTTGGCGGTGGAGCCCCAGCCGTCGGCGACCATGCCGTTGGTGCGGTTGACGAGCTTGTAGTAACCGTCGCCGAGTTCGACTGCCTGCCACTGAAGATTGGAGTAGTTTCCCGGCGACCACTGCTTCAGCCTCGAGCCGCTGGCGACATCGCCGCCGCTGTCCAGCACCAAGCGGCTGGTGACATTCGTCAGGCGGAAGTACTTGTCGGGCCTGAATGTCACCTTCAGTGATCGGATCGCGTCGTTGTTGCCGGTCGCCACGAGGTCGGGGTTGCTGGAGGTGAACGTCCAGGCGGTGCCGGTGAAGTTGTCGCCGGAGTAGCCCGTCACCTGGTAGCCGTCGGGTACCAGGATGGAGGAGGCCATGGCGGGCCCCAGGCCTGCGGCGGACAGCTGGGAGGACGTGTAGCTGCCCAGCGGCAGAATGGCGCTGTTGCCTTGATAGCTGACGTTCTGGAACACCGTCGCCGATGTGGAAACCCCGATGGGCATGCCCAAGACCTCGACACACACCACGGAGACGTTGGCGTTCGGCGCGGTGGTCGGCACGGTGACGTCGATGGTGCCGCCGCTGATGGTGTACGAGAGCGAGACCGAGGGGTTGTTCATCAGGTAGACGCGGCTGATCGTGTTGTCGATCGCCGGGATCCGCAGCTGGCCGTTCGTGGGCCAGGTGAAGACGTGGGCGAAGAGCTTGCCGCTCTTCTTGGTGACCTTCCCCCACGCCGGTTCGAAGGTGAACGGGCTGCCGCTGGTGCCGTGAATGCTGTCGCTGTACGTCGACATCCACGAGGCCAGGCCGTTCAGGACGGATTCCGTTCCGGGGGTGACCAGGCCCTCGCCCGTGGGGCCGATGTTCAACAGGTAGTTGCCGTCCCGGGAGACCACCGTGACGAGTTCCCGGACGAGGTCCTTCAGGGGTCTGTAGCGGGTCTCGAGGTCCGCGTTGTAACCCCAGGAGCCGTTCATGGTGGCGCACTTCTCCCACTGCCGGTCCATCGGCTGGGCGGGTATCGCGAACTCCGCGACGGCGTAGTCGCCGAGACCGAGGTCCCGCTTGACCCGTTCGTTGACGATGAGGCCGGGCTTGCGGGCGATCAGCCAGTTGTAGAGGTCGATGCCGTCCGATTTCAGCCACCAGTCCGTAAGGGTGGGGCTGGAAGGCTCGCCGGACCAGTCGCCGTCGAACCACAGCAGAGCCGGGTCGTAGCGGTCCAGCAGTTCCTGGAGCTGCGCCTTCATGTCGGCGATGTAGGCGGTGCGGGCGGCCTGCGAGGACATGGTGGTGAAACCGCCCTGGTAGCGGTCGACTTGTGACGGATGGTTCCAGTCGAGGATCGAGTAGTACAGGCAGAACTTGATCCCACGGCTCTCGCACTCCCTCTTGAGGTCCCCGAGCACGTCGGTCTGGAAGCCGCTGTAGTCATGCAGGTTGTACAGCTTGTCGCCGGTGGTGTCGGTGAAGCTCGCCACGCCGGAGTTCCACATCGCGTAGCCCTCGTGGTGCTTGGCGGTGATCACGAGGTACTTCATGCCGGCGTTCTTGGCCAGTTCGGCGATGGCGGCGGCGTTGAACTGGCTCGGGTCGAAAGGTTGGCTGACCTGGGTCTGGTAGTTCACCTTGCTCCACCGCTGCTGGTTCATCGCCCACTCGCCCTTGGCGAGATGCGCGTAGGACCCGAAGTGGATGAACATCCCGAACCGGGCCTGGTACCACCAGTCCATCTTCGAGGGGACGTCGTATGCCTCGGCGGTGGAGGGCCACAGGGCCTGCGGCAGCCCGAAGGCCGCCACTCCTCCGGCGAGGGCGGCGGCTTTCATCAGAGAGCGTCTGCTGAGGGAGGCAGAGGACATGGTGCGGCTCCATGTGTCGGGGGCGGGAGGGAGGAGAGCAGGGTGTGAGGAGCGGAACACCGGCGCGGTGGCTGTGTTCCGCTCCAACTTCCAGAAGACATCCGATGGATTTATAGATGAACCACGATGGCCGCGTCTACAGCTGAGTCGATACCCGTCCAAAGATCGATGCGGAGCGCTATACATCGGATCTATGGCGAGGAGCTATCCAACCTGGTGGGGTATAGGGGTGGCGGTTCCGTGGGGAATGATGGCGTGCTGTGGCCCGCAGCACGTTGTCCAGGCAGACGTCCACCACCAGTACTTGGTCAAGATGGTCAGGTCCCCGCTGGGTGCGGTCTGCGCTCGTCGGGGCCGACGCGGACGCGCTGGGAGTCAGAACCAGGACGGCAGCCGCCGCGGTGACGGCGGACTTCGACGCGATGGGGCGCATGAGAGGCCAACCCGCAGGACCGAGCGGGTAGAGGGCCCGCGCCCGCGATCACTCGCGGGAGCGAGCAGAGCCGCCTCACGGCCTTAAGGGGCGCCGGGAATGGCCATTGCCACGCGAGCGTGTGGCAGTGCCGGTCGGTGCGGAGGGCTCCGACCGTGGGGTCGGAGCCTTCCGGAGGGTAACGGACCGCAGTTGTGCCTCGCTGGCTGTAGAAGGTGGCGTCGGCCCGGGCGGTCGTCGTGCTCACAGCCTGGACATAATGGCGGATGTAGCGGCCCGGAAGGTTGAATGACTCGTAGGAGACCCCGGCGGAGTCCGCGAGGCCGGCCCGCGCGGTGAAGGAGGCGTCGCCCGCGAACAGCGCCGTCCCGTCGTTCTTCTCCACCCACACCTCGTTGTTCTTGCGGCGCAGGAAGTAGCCGGGGAAGCTCGCCGACTCCAGGGAGACGGTGCCGGTGAGTCCGGTGACGACGCGGAACTGCGAGTCGGCGAGTGGCGCGACGTTCGCCTCGATCTTGGCACGGTACTCCCGGTGCTGGACGAACCGGTCGGGGTGGTTGTACCAGGACAGCCGGATCGGGGTGAGGCTGTCGGCGGCCGGGACGCCGACGTCGGGCGTCCCGTCAGCCTTCCAGTAGATCTTCTGGACGCGGGTGCGGCGGTTGGGGCCGTTGAGCGGGGAACCGCTGATGTCCTTGTAGCTGCGGTCGTGGTAGACGAAGATGTCCGACTTGTCGTCCTCGGAGACCGTGAACTGGTTGTGCCCGGGGCCGTACTGGCCGGTGGCGACGAAACTGGCGATGACGGGGTTCGGGTTCTTGGTCCATGACGAGGCGCTGAGCAGGTCGTCCGACGCGGAGGCGGTCAGCATGCCCATGCAGTAGACGGCACTGGTGGTGGCGGCTGGGAAGGTCATGAAGACCTTGCCGTTCCGCTGGATCACTGCCGGGCCCTCGTTGACCGTCGCGCCTCCGGCGGTCTCCCACGCGGCGGTCAGCCGGCTGATCATGACCGGAGTGCCGGTGATGGTCCATGGGCTGGATATCTGGGCGATGTAGAGGTTGGTTCCGCGGTCGACGGCGGTACCGGCCGAGACACCGGTGATGGCGGCCGCGGCCGAGCCGGCGATCATGCCGAGGATTGTTCGCCGGGTCAGCGCGGGTCCCATAGGGTGCGCCCTCTGGTGCTGGCGGTGCGGAGATACCGTCGATGTCGGTATGCCGAACTCTGTTCGTAGAATCGACCGGAAGGCAGGTTTCTGCGCCTACTCCGGGCAACGCTTCTGTCACAGAAAAGGATGGTCGGTCCCCGTCCGCGACCAGCCGCCCGGAAACGACCCGCTTCCAATCCTGAGCTGGGCAAACGCCCAGCTCAGGATTCGAACAGCACTAACTCCCGTATGGCCGAGGAAGTTGTGCCGGCCTTGGCGGAGTTGCGCGACCAGGGCGTGCCTTGGAGTGGTCGGCGCCGGTGTGAAGCGGTCGGTTGGGCTCGCCCGTATTCTGCGCGAGGCCGCAGTCGTGGTGATGCCGGCCGGGCGCTTGGGTCCTCCTCGGTCAGTCGCGCTGGGCGATGTTCTTCCCGCTGCCGGGGCGGTCAGCAGGTGAGAGGTTCCTCAGGGACATCGGTCAGGCTGGTCGCCAGCCACTGCTCGACGGCGGTGATGTGCACCGTTGCGGCCGATGCGGCCAGCAGGGCGTCGCGTGACCGGAGCGCGTCGAGGATCTGCTCGTGGTCCCGGTGGGCGTTGTCCAGGGCGTCACGGGTTCTGCTGCCGCGGACGATGCGGACGCGCTGGGTGCGGGTGGAGAGCACCTGCAGCAGCATCGACAGCACGGGGTTGCCGACGGCTTCGACGATCCTGAGGTGGAAGGCGATGTCGTGGGCGACGAACTCCTCCACCGTGGTGACGGTCCGGGACCGGTCGAGGATGTTGCGCAGTTCCTGGAGGTCCTGCTCCTTCAGCAGCGGGGCGGCCAGCCCTGTCGCCTGCGGTTCGAGCAGGCGCCGCACCTGGAGCAACTGCAGGGCCGTGGCGCCCTGGGAGACGTCCGCGGCGAAGGAGAGGCTCTCCAGCAGCAGGTGCGGCTCCAGACTGGACACGTACGTGCCGTCGCCCTGACGGGTGATCAGGATCCGCATGGCGGTCAGCGCCCGAACGGCCTCGCGCAGAGAGTTCCGGGAGAGGCCGAGCTGTCCGGCGAGGATCTCCTCCTTGGGCAGCCGGGAACCGGGGGCGAGTTCGCCGGCGACGATCATTGCCTTGATCTTGTCGATCGCATCGTCCGTCAGGGCCACGAGGGTGCCTCTCGTTGTTGAGGATGAGTGGGGCGGCGACTCCGTCGGCCGCGAGCGGCTCGCGGCCGACGGAGCCGCTCGCGGGGCGTGGCTACTCCTGCTTCTCGCCGGAAGCGAACCGGGAGATGATCAAGGCGACGATGATGATGGCGCCGTTGAGGAACTGGTTCCACAGCGGGGGCACGCCCGCCAGCGTCATGACGTTGACGACGAGCTGCAGGGTGAGGACGCCGGTGAGGGCGCCAAAGACGGAGCCCTTGCCGCCGTTGAGGCTGACCCCGCCGATGACGGTCGCGGCGAAGACCTGGAAGATCCAGCCGCTGCCCTGGGTGGCGGAGATGGAGCCGTAGTGGCCGCTGTAGAGGATGCCGGCGAACGCGGCGAGGACGCTGCCGAGGATGAGGACGATCCACACGATGCGGTCGACGCGGATGCCCGCGGTACGGGCCGCCTCCGCGTTGCCGCCGATCGCGTACAGCGCCCGGCCGTGCCGGAGCCAGGCCAGTGCACTGCCGCCGAGGGCGAAGAGCAGCGCGCACACCCAGATGGCGGCAGGCACGCCCAGCCAGGACGCCCTGCCCAGGTACGTGAAGGAGGAAGGGAGCTCGACGATGGACTGGCCCTCGGACAGGGCGACTTGCAGGCCGCGGAGCATGGTGAGGGCGCCGAGGGTGACGATGAAGCCGTTGAGGCGCAGCTTGAGGATGAGGAAGCCGTTGACGGCGCCGATCACCGCGCCGACCAGCAGGCAGAGCGGGACCGCTGTCCACTCGGGGAACAGGCCGAGCCCGTTGAACCGGCCGCCGGCGGTCGGCAGGACGAGCCATACGGCGATGACGGGAGCCACGCCGATGGTGGACTCCAGCGACAGGTCCATCCGTCCGGCGACCAGGATGAAGGTCGTGGCGAGCACCAGCAGGCTCAGCTCGGTGGACTGCTGAGCCACACCGATCAGGTTGTCGGCGGTGAGGAAGGCCGGCGAGACGATGAACCCGATCAGACCCAGGACGAGGATCGCCGGGACCAGGGACAGTTCACTGAAGCGTCCGAGGTCGACCCGGTGGCGGGCGGTGCCGTCGGCGGCCGGCGCGGCTGTGCTCGCCGCGGGCTCGGTGAGATCTGTGGTGGCGGACATGACTACCTTCCGTGCTCGTCTGCGCCGGTTGAGGCGGGTACCGCGGATGCGGGGGACGCGGTGGCGGGGGGCATGTCACCGGAGACGCCCTCGATGGCGGCGACGAGGTCGTCGTCCTTCCAGCCGCGGTCGAACTCGGCGACGACACGCCCGTGGAACATGACGACGACCCGGTCGCAGACCCTGAGGTCGTCCAGTTCGTCGGAGACGATCAGCGCGGCCCTGCCGCCGTCCGCGACCTGCCGGATCCTGCCGAGCAGGAACTCCTTGGACTTGACGTCCACACCGTTGGTGGGGCGGATGGCCACCAGGACGTGCGGGTCGGTGGCCAGGGCGCGGGCGACGACGACCTTCTGCTGATTGCCGCCCGAGAGGGCGGAGACAGGGGTGGCGGCTCCCGGGGTCTTGATGTCGAGGTCCCGGATCATGCGCCGGGCGAACACCTTGGTGCGGGCCGGCAGCACCGTGCCGAACGGGCCGAGCTGGTCGGTGACGGTCAGCGTGGCGTTCTCCGCCACGCTGCGGTTGTTGACCAGTCCCTGGAGGTGGCGGTCCTCGGGGACCAGACCGACTCCGGCGGTGAGCGCGGAGGGCACACTGCCGGTGCGCACGGCTCTGCCGCCGACCGCGATGCGTCCTGTCCTGGCGCGGTGCAGACCGGCGATCGCCTCACCCACCTGCACATTGCCGCTTGCCGCAGCTCCGGCGAGCCCGACGACCTCGCCGGAGCGGACCGAGAGAGAGACGTCCTCGCAGACGTCGGGCAGCGTGAGTCCGTCGAGCGCCAGCAGTTCGGTGCCCTCCGCCCGTACGGCCGCGGGCCGGTCGGTGGTAGCGGTGACCGTGTGGGCGGATTCGCCGGTCATGGCCTCCACAAGGGCCTGGCGGCCGAGCTCGGCGACGGGCGCGGTGAGGATGTGGGCCGCGTCGCGGTAGACCGTGACCGTCGTGCAGAGGTCGTACACCTCTTGCAGGTGGTGGGAGATGAAGAGGAAGGCGACGCCCTGACGCTGGAGGTCGCTGAGCTTTCCGAACAGCCGGTCGATGCCGCGGGCGTCGAGTTTCGCGGTCGGCTCGTCGAGGATGATGAAGCGCGCGCCGAACGACAGGGCCCGTGCGATCTCCACGAACTGCCGCTGCTCCACGGTGAGGTCCCTGGCCCGCGCGGCGGGGTCGACGGCCACGCCGTACTCGCCGAGCAACTCCTCGGCACGCCGGCGCAACTGCTTCCACCGGATGGGCTGCACCGCTCCGGCGCTCTGCCGGTTCAGGAAGAGGTTCTCGGCGACCGTCAGCTCACCGATGATGGTGGAGCGCTGGTAAACGCAGGCGACGCGCGAGCGCCAGGCGTCGATGTCGCCGAAGGCGGGCGCAGGCTCGCCGGAGAATCGCAGGGTTCCGGCGTCGGGCTGCTGGATGCCGGTGAGGATGGACACGAGTGTCGACTTGCCGGCGCCATTGCGTCCGACCAGGGCGTGCGACTCGCCCGGGGTGACGGCGATACGGGCGCCGCGTAGCGCGACAGTCGCGCCGAATCGTTTGCTGATGCCGGTCGCTTCGGCCACCGGGGCCGGGGTGCCGGGGCCGGTCGCCTGGGCGGTCGCGGACTCCGCCATGGTGGACACCGTCCTTCGTGTACGGGCTGGGGGTGAGGGGTGTGGTGTACCCCCCTCCGGCGGGCGGGCGTCGGGGGACGAAGCTGTCCGTCCCCCGACGTGGCGGGCGGGAGCTGCCCGTCGTCAGCCGACGTTGTTGCCCCACAGGGTCTTGTCGTCGACGTTGTCCTTGGTGATCAGCGGCGCGGGCAGCTGGTCCTCCAGGCCGTTGGGCAGCTTGATGATGGTGGAGTCGTGGTCAGTCGCTCCCGGCTTGAAGGTCTTGCCCTTGGCCGCGGCCTCGGCGTAGTAAAGCGCGTACTTCGCGTACAGGTCGGCGGGCTGGGAGATGGTGGCGTCGATCTGGCCCTTGCGGATGGCGTCGAACTCCTGCGGGATGCCGTCGTTGGAGACGATCGAGATGTGGCCCTTCTCCCCGGCGGGCTTCAGCAGGCCCTTCTGCTCCAGCAGGGCCAGGGTCGGCTGCAGGAAGACACCGCCGGCCTGCATGTAGATGCCGTTGAGGTCCGGGTGCTGGGCGAGCAGGCTCTGCAGCTTGGCGGAGGCCACGTCGCCCTTCCAGTCGGTGGGCAGCTCAAAGAACTTGATCTTCGGGAACTTCGTCCTCATGCACTCCGCGAACGCCTCGGAGCGGTCCCGTCCGTTGATCGAGTCCAGCGCGCCCTGCAGTTCGGCGACCTTGCCCTTGCCGCCCAGCTGCTCGCCGAGGAACTCGCAGGCCTTGGTGCCGTAGGCCCGGTTGTCGGCGCGCACCACCATGTAGACGTCGCCCTTGTCGGGCCGGGTGTCGACGCTGACCACGGGGATCTTCTTCGCCGCCAGGGTGTCGAGGGTGGAGGCGATGGCGCCGGTGTCCTGCGGCGCCATGACGACGGCCTTGGCGCCCGTGTTCTGGAACACCTGCACGTTGGCGACCAGCTTGGTCACGTCGTTCTGCGAGTTGCTCAGCGGCAGGGCGTTGATGCCGTCTGTCTTGATGTCCTTCTTCACGTACTCGGCGTAGGAGTTCCAGAAGTCGGAGTCGGAGCGCGGCAGGTCGATGCCGATGGCGGGCTTG